>JACQXP010000326.1 GCA_016208645.1 Candidatus Methylomirabilota bacterium
AGCGCGGGGCTCGCATCGGGGGGGGATCGGGTGAAGGTTATCGGCCTGATGTCCGGGACCTCGGCCGACGGCGTGGATGCCGCCCTGGTCGAGATCGAGTCGAAGGCCGGCCGGCCGGCTCTCCGCCTCCTGGCCTGGGACACCCTGGCCTTCCCCGCTGGCCTGCGGGAACGCATCCTGGCCGTGGCCTCGGGCGGCACCTCGGAGGAGGTCTGCCGCCTGGACGCCTATCTGGGGGAACTGTTCGCGGAGGCAGCCGCGTGGGTGGCCCGGCGGGCCGGCGTCGAGTTGGGCGACGTGGACCTGATCGGCTCCCACGGCCAGACGATCCACCATCTGCCGGCGCCGAGGCAGGAAGGGGCGCACGCGGTGCGATCCAGTCTCCAGATCGGGGAACCGGCGGTCATCGCGGAGCGGACCGGCCTCACCACGATCGCCGACTTCCGGCCGCGCGATCTGGCCGCCGGCGGGGAGGGAGCACCGCTGACCCCCATCGTTCACCAGGCCCTGTTCGCGCATCCGGATCGGGGGCGCGTCATCCTGAACCTGGGCGGCATCGCCAACGTCACGGTGCTGCCCGCCGGGGCCGATGCCTCGTCGGTCACGGGCTTCGACACCGGGCCCGGGAACGTCCTTCTGGATGAGTGCGTGCGGGCCACGGGTTTGTCGCCTCTGGGCTATGACGAGGATGGGCGCCTGGCGGCGGCCGGGCAGGTGCAACCGGACCTCCTGCAGGACCTCCTGAAGGATCCCTCCGTCCGCCGGGCGCCACCCAAGTCCACGGGACGCGAGAGATTCGGCCCGGCCTTCGTCGAACGGTTCCGTGCGCAGCTCCGGGCCGCAGGCGTGGGGGATCTGGATGGCCTGGCGACCCTCGCCGCCTTCACCGTTGATGCGGTCGTGCAGAACCTGCGCGACTTCGTCTTTCCGAAGACCGAGGTCCACGAGGTGGTGGTCACGGGCGGGGGGGCGCGCAACGCCTTTCTCATGCGGCGCCTGGCCGAGTCCCTGCCGGAATGCCTAATCACCTCGTCGGACGCCCTGGGTGTTCCAGGGCGGGCGCTGGAGGCCGTGGCCTTCGCCTGGCTGGCGTACTTGACGGCCACGGGCCGGCCGGGCAATCTTCCGGGGGTCACGGGTGCGCGGGGTGCCCGCGTCCTGGGATGCATCGTCCCCGGAAAGGGATTCCGGGGAATCCTCGCGCCCTGACGGGGTTGGGGGCCCTGACGTGGAGATGACGCCGTACTACCAGGTCACCATGCGGCTCATCGCGGCGATCATGCGCTCGCAGGCGCAGGCCTTGGAGCGGGCGGCCCAGGTCATCTTCGAGTCGCTCCGAGCCGACGGGGTCTTCCACGCCTTCGGCAGCGGCCACTCGCACGCGCTGGCCGAGGAGGCCTTTCATCGGGCGGGCGGCCTGGTCCCGGTGAACGCCATCCAGGAGGCCTTCCTGACGCCGCTCACCTCGCCCCGGGTGAGTGGTCAGCTCGAACGGGTGCCGGGCCTCGCCAAGCTCATCCTGGACGGCCACGACCTTCGCCCCGGAGAGGTCCTGATGGTCATCTCCAACTCGGGCATCAACGCCGTCCCCGTCGAGGTCGCGCTGGAGGCCAGGGCGCGCGGCCTCACGGTCATCGCCCTGACGTCGCTCAACCATTCGCAGGGCGTGCCGAGCCGGCATGGCAGCGGAAAGCGACTGTTCGAGATCGCGGATATCATCCTGGACAACTGCGGCGAGCCGGGGGATGCCGCGGTCGGTTACGAGGGATTCCAGGGGAAGGTGGGGCCTACCTCGCTCCTGGCCGGGGTCTACATCATCAACTCCCTGATCTGCCGGGTGGTGGAGCTGTTCCTGGCCAAGGGGCTCACGCCGCCCGTGTACGTCAGCGCGAATCTTCCCGGCGGGGACGAGCACAATCGCGCCCTGGAGGCGAAGTATCGCGGTCGCATCCGCGGACTGTAAGCTGGCAACCCGGCAACTTGGCGACTAGGCAATCAGGAAACCCGCAACCCCAAATTGCCTGATTGCCGGATTGCCCAGTTGCCCCAGCTATGAGAGGGGAAAGAGTGCCCGACCAGACAACGAGGAGCCGGCTTGGGGGCCGAGGTGATCAAGGTCGAGCAGCCCGGCGCCGGTGACGATAGCCGGACCTGGGGACCCCCGTTCAAGAACGGGGAATCGGCCTACTTCTTCTGCATCAACCGGAACAAGAAGAGCATCACGGTGGATATGAAAGACCCCCGGGGCCGGGCCATCATCCGCGAGCTGGCCAGGCAATCGGATGTCCTGCTGGAGAACTTCAAGCCCGGCACGCTGGCGAAGCTGGGACTGGACTGGGACGTCCTGCGGCAGGACAACCCCCGCCTGATCTTCTGCGCCATCTCCGGGTTCGGCCGGACCGGGCCGGCCGCCCTGCGGGGCGGCTACGACGTGATCGTCCAGGCGATGGGCGGCCTCATGAGCATCACGGGGGAGCCCGGGGGCCCGCCGGTGAAGGTGGGCGTGGCCATGACCGACATCTGCACGGCCCTCTACGCCCACGGCGCGATCCTGGCCGCCCTGTACGCCCGCGGGCGAACGGGCGAGGGGCAACGGATAGACCTGTCCCTCCTGGAGACGCAGATCGCCGCCCTCATCAACATCGCCAGCTCCTACCTCAACGCCGGCGAGATCCCGGGGAAGTGGGGCACCGCCCACGT
This sequence comes from Candidatus Methylomirabilota bacterium, assembly GCA_016208645.1. Lineage (GTDB taxonomy): Bacteria > Methylomirabilota > Methylomirabilia > Methylomirabilales > 2-02-FULL-66-22 > 2-02-FULL-66-22. The sequence goes on from JACQXP010000326.1 coordinate 2,701, forward strand.
CAACATCGTCCCCTACCAGGCCTTTCAGATGAAAGACGGCTACATGATCATCGGGGCCGCCAACGACCGCCTGTGGGTGAAGCTCTGCGAGGCCATCGGCCTGCCCGAGGTGGCCCAGGATGCCACCTACGCGACCAACGCCCAGCGCGTGGAGCACCGGGCGGAGATCGTCCGTCTCCTGGAGGCGCGACTGGCCACCAGGACGCGCAAAGAGTGGGAGGCCATCCTGGCCCCGCTGGGCATCCCCTGCGGGCCTATCAACCGGATGGACGAGGTCTTCGCCGACCCCCAGGTCCAGCATCTCCAGATGGTGCTGGAGGCAGAGCATCCCCAGGCGGGGACCATCCGGATGGTCCGGAACCCGGTAAGCTTTTCCCGCACGCCCGTGGATCTCCGGCAGGTTCCGCCGAGACTCGGCGAGCATACCGAGGCAGTGCTCCGGAATTTGCTGGGGTACTCCGCAGAAGAGGTAGCGGCGCTGCGGGCCGCGGGAGTGATATGATGTCGGAGGCGACGGGTGACGGCTGATCGGAAAGGAGGAGGGCGATCATGCATAGACCGTGGTTCCCAGTTCTCGGCATCTTGAGCCTGGTGGCACTGACCCTGAGCGCCTGCGGTCCGCGGGTCGCAGAGCGGGTCGGCGAGGCGCGCGCGGCCCTGGAGGCGGCGCGGGCCGCGGGGGCACCCGCGCGGTCCCCCGAAGGGTTCCAGGCGGCGGAGCGGGCCCTCAAGGAGAGCGAAACGCTCCTGGCCGCCGGCGACTCGGCCAGCTTGCTGGAGGCGGATTACCGCGCCGCGGTGGCCACCGCCGCGGCGCACTCGGCCGCGACCACCGCAAAGCTCTCGACGGAGGTCGAGAAGGCGGCGGCAAGCGCGCAGGCGGCAAGGCAGGAGGCGGAGCGGGCTCGCGCGGAGACGGAGCGCCTGCAGGCGCAGCTTCGCACGGTCGAGGAGACGGCCCGGGCCACCCAGGCGCGAGGAGAGCGGGTGGAGACCCAGGTGGCGGAACTGCGGAAGCAAGTCACAGCCAGCTTGACCCCCATCCTGCCCACCTACCTCCGCTACGTAGTCAAGCGGGGAGACACCCTGCAGCGGGTCGCCGCCCGACCGGACATCTATGGAGATGCCAACCAGTGGCCCCGGCTGTATGAGGCGAACCGGGACATGATCGGCCGGGATCGCAAGTTGAAGGTGGGCCAGGTCCTTCTGGTGCCGAAATAATATCGGGCTCCAGGGCCAG
>JACQXP010000412.1 GCA_016208645.1 Candidatus Methylomirabilota bacterium
TCTGGATGGCGGCAGGAGAACCCTGCGCCAGGACCTCCCCGTAATTCAGGACCAGCACCGTATCCGACACCCGCATGACCAGGTCCATGTGGTGCTCCACCAAAACCACGGTGATCCCGCGGTCCCGGATGGTAAAGATGAGGTCCCCCAGTCGCGCCGTCTCGGTCTGGTTCAGCCCCGCCGCCGGTTCATCCAGAAGAAGGATGCTGGGTTCCGTGGCCAGCGCCCGGGCGATCTCCAGCAGGCGCTGCTGGCCAAAGGGGAGACTGCCGGCCGGATCGTCGCGGCGATCAGCCAGGCCCAGCAGTTCCAGGTGGCGGAGGGCCGCCTCCTCGATCGCCTGCTCTTCATCCCGCGCCCGGCGCAGACGCAGGGCCGCCGTCAGCATCCCGCAGCGGCTCTTCAGGTGACGGCCCACCATGACATTTTCCAGCACCGTCATGTTCCCGAAGATCTGCAAGTTCTGAAAGGTCCGGGCCATCCCCAGGGCGGCCCGGTCGCAGGGTCGCTTCCCGTTGAGCCGCTCCCCGCGAAAGCGAATCTCGCCCCGGTCCAGCGGCAGCAGGCCGCTGATCAGGTTGAGCATCGTGGTCTTGCCGGCGCCGTTGGGTCCGATGACCGCGTAAATCTCCCCCGGCTGGACCGCCAGGTCCACATCGCTGACGGCCAGCACGCCGCCGAAGGCCTTCCGGATGTTCCGGGTCTCCAGTACCGGTATGCTGCCGGGCATGCCTCAGCCTTTCGCCGCCCCGACCCGCGCCCGCCGCACCCTCCGCAAAAGATCGGCCGTCCCCGCAACCAACCCTTCGGGCATGAAGATCATGATCGCCATCAGCAGGATGCCGTAGGCGATCACCTCGTGCTCGCCCGAGGCGTAGCTCAGCAGGTGCGGCATGATCCGCCGGATCGCCTCGGTCAAGAGGGTGACGGCGGCTGCACCGAAGGGCGCACCCCAGATGCTCGCCAGGCCGCCCACCGCGGCCATCACCACGAACTCCACCGAGGCGATGAACCCGAAGGGGGACGGACTCACCAGGGTCAGGTGATGGGCGTACAGGCTCCCGGCGAGGCTGGCAAACACTGCGCTCAGGACGAAGACCTGGAGCTTGTACTTCGTCGTGTCCACGCCCAGGGTCTCGGCGGCGACCTCGCTCCCATGAATGGACCGCAGGGCTCGTCCCACGCGGGAATGGACGACGTTCCGGGCGATGGCCAGGACGGCAACGACGGCGATCAGGACGAGGTAATACCGCTTGACGTCACTGTCGAAGATCAGGCCCGCGATGCGCATGGGTGGGACGCCCGGCAACCCGGATGGACCACCGGTGAAGTCCTTGAACTCGACGAAGGCCAGGTACACGATGATCCCGAACGCCAGGGTGGCCATGGCCAGGTAGTGGCCACGCAGTTTGAGGATGGGAATACCCATGACGTAGGCGATGGCCCCGGTGATGACGAGCCCGGCCAGCAGGGCAAGGAGCGGTGGCGCCCCCAGTTTGGTGGTGAGCAGGCCCGAGGCATAGGCCCCCAGGCCATAGAAGGCCGCCTGCCCGAGGGAGATCTGCCCGGCATACCCAGTCAGCAAGCACAGCCCCACGGTCACGATGGCGTGGATGCCGATGAAGATCAGGACGTCCAGGTGCGAGGGGATTCGATCCAGGAGAGGGAACAGGGCCAGGACCAGAAACAGCCCGCCAACCCCCATGCTGCGGCCCCCGAGGATGCGTCCGCCCATTACAGCCCCACCCCCGTGGTACCCCCCCGGCCGAAGATGCCCTGGGGCCGGATGAAGAGGATCAAGAACAGGACCACGAACGCGATAACCTCTTTAAAGGCCGCTCGGAATATCCCGGCGCCCAGCGCCTCCAGGACGCCGAGAAGCAGTGCCCCTACCACGGCGCCGGGCGCGCTGACCATCCCGCCCATGATGGCGGCCACGAACCCCCGGAGGCCGAGGTAGAGCCCCATGTCATAGCTGACCAAGGTCATGGGGGCGATGACGATGCCGCCCACCGCACCCAGCCCCGCCGACAGCGCAAAGGATAAGAGCGACATCCGATCCGGACGAATGCCACTCAGGCGGGCGGACACCCGGTTGATGGCGCAGGCCCGCACCGCCTTCCCAAGGTAGGTACGCGCAAAGAAGAACGAGAGCAGGGCCAGAATGACGGCCGTCGTTCCCATGATCCACACCGCCTGGCGGGTCAGCACCGCACCGGCCAGGTTGAGCGGGGGTCCCGAGGTGAAGGCCGGCAGTGGATAGGGATCGGTCCCCCAGATCAGGAGCCCAATCCCCCGCAGGACA
>JACQXP010000413.1 GCA_016208645.1 Candidatus Methylomirabilota bacterium
CCTGGATGCGCTTCTGCCGCATCCAGACGTAGGAGGCGTCGAAGCTCAGGTTGAATCCCGTCGTCCCGGCACAGAACACGATCATGCCCCCGCGGCGGCAGACGTAGGCGCTGACGGGGAAGGTCTGCTCTCCGGGATGCTCGAAGACGATGTCGGGGTCCACCCCTTTTCCCGTGATCTGCCAGATGGCCCGTCCGAACCGCTGGACCTCCTTGAGGTACGCCTGGTAGGCCACACGGTCCCTCGTGGAGGGCAGCGGCCCCCAGCACTTGAACTGGGTGCGATTGATGTGGGCCTTGGCGCCGATGTCCAGGCACCACTTCCCCCGCTCCTCCGAAGAAACCACGGCGATGGCATTGGCGCCCGCCGCCCGGATGATCTGGATGGCCATGGAGCCCAGGCCACCCGCCCCACCCCACACCAGAACGTTCATGGCCGGCTGCAGGGTGTGCGGCGGATGCCCGTAGAGCATCCGGAAGGCCGTGGCCAGGGTCAGCATGTAACACCCGGCCTGCTCCCAGGTGAGATTCTTGGGCTTGGGAACGAGCTGCTGCGCCTGGACGCGGGTGAACTGGGCGAAGGCGCCGTCCGGGGTCTCGTAGCCCCAGATCTTCTGCTCCCGGCAGAGCATCGGGTCGCCGCCGTTGCAGTTGTGGCACTGACCGCAGGAATGGTTGCAGTGGACGACCACCTCGTCGCCCACCTTCCATCGCCGGACGGCACTCCCGACCCCCCAGACCACTCCCGAGGCGTCACTGCCGGCGATGTGGTAGTCGCGGCCGTGGACGTCGCACGGGGACAGGGGTTGCCCGAGGGCGGCCCAGGCCCCGTTGTAGTTCACCCCCGAGGCCATGACCATCACCAATACCTCGTCCGCGGCAATCTCGGGGACGTTCACCACCTCGCGCCGGAACGAATCCAGCGGCGGCCCATGCCGGTCCTTGCGGATGACCCAGGCATGCATCTTCTCGGGCACCACGCCCAGCTCCGGGATCTCCCCCAGCTCATACAGCGCGCGAGCACACATGGCCTGGCCTCCGGACGTGACCTGCGGGTTACGAGCGACCGGCTATCCGTCTTCCTGGCTGGGTACAGGGGCGCGTCACTTTCGGGTTTGCTCGGGTTCCCGGGGATCCGTCGGCGCTCCCGCCGCCTCGCGACCCCGGACCGTGGCACACAGGCAACCCAGCAGTTCGTCGGCCACTGCCAGCACCTGACCATGGGTGAAACCCGAGCGCTGCATTTCCCGGAAGAGCGTCCGGGCCACCAGGCGGGCCCCCTGTCCGTCGGCCCCGACCCCTTGCAGGAGCCGGCTCACGCCTGGGCACGCCGAGGCCACGCTCACGCGTGACCCTCCCGGGAGATGCGGCGCTTCGCCGACCGGGGAGGAGCCGCCGAGAATCCCCAGCGGGGCGGGACCCCGACCGGACCCTCCCAGCCGGAGCCTCCACACTCGGGACAATCCTGGAGGAGTCCTTCGATCCAGGCGCGCCCGATCCCGGCGCAATCCTGGCACGTCCGTGGGATGGTGGAATCCCGACCCCGTTCCGTTCCCATGTGTCTCTCCTCCGTGGGCCGCGCGGACCGCTCCGCCCGCTCCCACTATCCCGCCACAGAGTAGGTCAGCCCCCAGCCTGCGTCCGTATTCGCCCGGGAGGCCAGCCCGTACACCTCGCGGGCGCAGGTGGCACAGTAGACGACCCCCTCGCTGGTGAAGGCGCAGGCAGGGCAACAGGGTTCGCCGCACTCGATGCAGCCCAGGTTTTCATTCTGGTACCGGATCACAAAGCCGCAGTGACAGCGAACGGTGACCCCGGACATCCCCAGGGTGAGTTTCCGCCCGCGAAGCTGATCAACCGTTGGGTGCTTCATTGAATCCTCCTCCACGCGGTCTTCGGAACATTGTTTCGCAAGTTGCGTTCCAACCAGGACAATCAGGGTAGTCTCAGTGATGTTGGTCTCAGCTTTTCCGAGTCGTCCCGGTGGCTTACATATTTCCTGGCACCCTCTCCTCGCTCACGGCCTCGCGTGAATTTACTGTGACAGCATTGTCACAGGATCTCCTGACTCCCGAAGCGAAGGCGGACCGAATGATCCGGTGCGCGCTGCGTTCCAGGCGGCAGGAGCCACTGTGATGCATGTGTCACATCCACATGAGAAATCGCTGTCACACCGACTTCCCTCGAAAGGTCCGCGGAGAGATTCGATGCTTCAGGATCAGCCGGTGAAATGTCCGTCGCGTCATCCCCGCCAGGGCCGCAGCCTGAGAGATGTTGCCGGCCGCTTGCCCCAGGTAGCGGCAGAGGGCATCCCGCTCGAAGGCGTCAATCATTCGCGCCTTGGCGCGGGAGAAGCCGTCCGCGTGATCCAGCTTCAGTCCGGCGCCCTGGATATGCAGCGGGAGGTGCTCCACCTCGATCTGGCCGCTCGGCGCGAGAACGACCCCGCGCTCGATGGTATTCTCCAGCTCGCGGAGGTTCCCCGGCCAAGAGTAGCGCTCCAGGCACTGGATCGCCTCGGGCGAGACCCGTTCCACCTTCTTGTTCACCTTGGCCTCCGCCTTGCGGAGGAAATGCGCCGCCAGGATGGGGATGTCCCCGACCCGCTCCCGCAGGGGGGGCAGGGTGATGGTGAACGTGTTGAACCGGTAGAAGAGATCCGCGCGAAACTCGCCGCGCCGGATGGCTGCTTCCAGGTCCCGATTCGTGGCCGCGATGATGCGGAGTTGCACCCGCCGGGTGGCCACGTCGCCCACTGGCTTGATCTCGCCCGTCTGGAGGACCCGCAGCAACTTGGCCTGCATCTCCAGGCTCATGTCCCCGATCTCGTCGAGGAAGATCGTTCCCCCGGCAGCCTTTTCGAACAGGCCGATCTTGTCCTTGATGGCCCCGGTGAATGCGCCCTTCCGGTGGCCGAACAGTTCGCTCTCCATCAGGGCGGGGGACAGCGCCGTGCAATTCACCGTGACGAGGGGTTTCTCCCGCAGGTGACTGTGGTGGTGAATGGCGCGGGCCACGACCTCTTTTCCGGTTCCACTCTCCCCGCGGAGAAGAACCGTGGTCGGGGTGGGGGCGACCTTGGTGATCAGGACCCCGATCTCCTTCATCCCGGGCGTTCCGCCGATGATGAACTCCGTGTCGGAGAGGGACCGGAGCTCCCGGAGGGCCAGCTTGTACTGGCCCTCCAGTTCCTGCTTTCGCCGCCGCTCCTCCATGAGGTCCCAGAGGAATTTGGCGCCGCGGCCGCCCATCACCTCGGCCCGTTCCGCCTTGAGCTGCCAGAGCATCCGATCCACCTCCGGATTGCCCGTCACGTCGATGATCAGGTCGATCTCCGGGTTCCGGATGAACTCCTTGAAATCGCTCCCCGTGGGGATCCGAAGCCGCCGGGCCAGGAGGATTCCCGCTGCCCCCTCATGGATGTCCACCACACCCAGGATGGCGATGGAGTGATCCCGCTGGAACATCTCCAGCAGGCCCGTCCCCGCCCGCCCCGCGCCGATCAGGAGAATCTTCGTCATGGGAGCCCCCGACAAGCTAACCGCAAATGAACGCAAATTGACGCGAATGGAGGGAAGAAACCCCCAAACCCTTTGGCGTACCCAAGGAATGGCCCCCCCGGAACTCTTGGCGTTCATTGGCGGTTCCCCGTGGGTTGGCCGGCCAAAAACGAAGGGCCGCGGAGTTTGAAAATCCCCGCGGCCCTTCGAAAAACAACAACGCCACGGGGGTTCACTGCCCCCGTGGCGTCTATCGCCTAGCGGCGTCGTCGCGTCAGACGCCGCCCGCCCGAGGGCAGGTGCGCACTACGGCTACGACGACGCTGCGCTTATATGCGGTTGGTATCAAGAGGTCCATGTTGACCGGCTTTCTCCCGTTCGTGTAACCGCATGATATCTTCGACTGTTCACCCCGTCAAGAAAATTCTGTGAGTCTGTGAGTCGTCACAAGCGCATCCTTGTACCGGGTGGGCTTCACCCCAGCGGCAGCAGAACCCCGGCGGTCAGGAGTGCCAGGAGCAGCAGGCCAAGACCGATCCGATACCACACGAAGACATGCGTCGTCCGACTGCGGAGGTACCGAAGCAGCAGGTCAATCGCCAGGTACCCGCTGACGGCGGAGGTCAAGATGCCGACCATCAAGCTCGTGAGGTCTGCGCCCGCCAAGCCGTGTTTCACGAGATCGCGAAGCTCGAACAGCCCCGCCGCCCCGATGGCCGGAATCCCCAGAAGGAAAGAGAAGCGCGCCGAGGCTTCTCGCGTCACGCCCAGAAACATGGCGGCGGTCATGGTCGTCCCCGATCGGGACGAGCCGGGGATCAGCGCCAGCGCCTGGGCCAAGCCGATGAGCTGGCTGTCCACCCAGCCGATGTCCTTCACCTCACGGCGGAAGGACGCCGTTTTCTCCGCAACCCAGAGGAGTATCCCCAGGGCGATCAGGCTCCCCGCGATGACGTACAGGGACCGCAGCTCCCCCACGATGTACCGCTCGAACGCCAGGCCGCACACCCCGATCGGGAGCGTGCCAATCAGGATGAACCAGGCCAGCCGCGCCTCCTGGCTTTCCCATGGGCGCCCGTCGGCCAGGCCCCGGAGGACCGCCCGGGCCATGAACCGCATATCGGTGGCAAAATAGACCAGAACGGCCGCAAGGGTGCCGAGCTGGATGACCGCCGAGAAGGCGGCTCCCGGATCCGACCATCCCAGGAGGGCAGGCACGACCCGAAGATGGGCGATGCTGCTGATGGGCAGGAACTCGGTGATGCCCTGGACGAGGCCCAGGGCGATTGCCTGCACGACGGTCATGGGGTCTTCCCCTCTCGCATCGGCGCCATCACCACCAGCACCCTCATCGGACCTCGACGATCACGGTCCGCTCCCGCGGACCGTCCAGCTCCACCAGCATCACGCTCTGCCAGGTGCCAAGCCGAAGGCGACCGGCGCGGACCGGCACGGCCTGGCTGGGCCCCAGGATCGTTGCCTTGATGTGTGCGGCGGCGTTATCATCAATCCGATCGTGTCGCCACCTCCCCTCGGGGATCAGGGTCCCGAGAGCCTCCAGGATGTCCTCGCACACGTTCGGGTCGGCGTTCTCGTTGATGGCCAGGGCGGCCGTGGCGTGGGGCACGTAGACCAGGCACATGCCGTCGCTGACCCCGGACTGTTTGACCACGTCCGCGACCCGGCCGGTGATGTCCACCATCTCCTGTGTCTTCTTCGTCCGGACGATGAACTCAGCCACGCAAAGCCTCCAGAGGCCGGCCGGGTCGCGACCGCACGGGATGCACCGATGCCCGGTTGAATTCTCTCCCGATGCAGCCGCCGCCGGTGTGGTAGAATACCCTCAGGCGCGCTCGAGGCGCGCAAATATACCTTCGCACCCTGGGCTTGTCACGGGAAAATCCGGCGCTGCACGTCTCCGGTGAGGCGACGCAGCCCGAAAAGTGGAGACTCAGGCCAAGGCGCAGGCCGAATTCCTGGGCGTCATCGGTGCAGCGCGCGAAGCCGCCAGGTAGGCTGGGGGCGCCCCGGCCCAGCAGGCCGGCCTGGGCGACCACTCCCACCCTGCTCACTCGCCGGAGGCAGTATGGATGCCAAGGCACGCGAGGAAATCCAGGCGGCCGTCCAGGCATTGGACGAGGCACTGGGCGGCCTCATCAACTTCATGATGACTCTTCGACCGACCTTGCGGAACGAAATCATGCAAATCTGCGGGCATCACATCGAGACGGCGCGCCAGGCCAAGGAGCGCCTGGAGTGTTGCCTTCGACAAACTCCTGTGATACCGTCTCGCCCGCACGACGGGCACGCGGGTGTCCCGATCACTGCGGGGGGCTTGCGGAACATGGCTCGAGTGATCAAGGTCGGCGAGATCAACGAACTCACGCCCGGTCAGGGAAAATTGGTTCAGGTGGATGCGCAGGACATCGCGCTCTTCAATGTGAACGGCACCTACTATGCCATGGGCGCCGTGTGCCCGCATGAAGAAGGGCCGCTTCACGAGGGCGAGGTGGATGGCGACTCGATCATCTGCCCGTGGCATGGATATGACTTCAACGTGAAGACGGGCGAGTGCTCCGTCGACTCCGATCTCCGGGTCATGACCTACATCGTCAAGACCGAGGGGAATGACCTTCTCATCGAGGTGGCGTGACCGGATCGCCCCCGACGGCTCTACGCATGGCGAAGTTCGTCAAAGTGGGGAGGGTGGGTGACCTGGCCGACGGCCAGGCCAAGGTGGTTCAGGTGGACGGCCTGCGCATCGCCCTCTTCTACGTCGGGGGACGCTTTTACGCGCTGGAGGCCGCCTGCCCACACGAGGGGGGCCCGCTGGCCGACGGGGTGATCGAGGGACTGCGGATCGTCTGCCCGTGGCACGGCTATGACTTCCACCTCAAGACCGGGGAGTGCGGACTGGACCCCGACCTCCGGGCCCTCACCTACCCGGTCAAGGTCCAGGACGATGATCTCCTGATCGAGATGGCTTGAGTGTCCTCCTCTCCGCCAGCGCCCCCCGCATAATCTTCCAAGAAATCTGCGCAATCTGCGAAATCTGCGGTTACGTGGTTCCCGTTATTTCCGAGAAATCTGCCCAATCTGCGTCATCTGTGGTTCACTGGTTTCGGTGCTTTCACACCTGGAGCAGACGAGCCAGGTTTCCGCCGAAGATCAGCCGCGCCTGCTGGGTCGTCACCTCCAGCGCCTTGAGGGCCTGCATCTGGGCATCGAAGATGTCCCGGCGCCATCCCCGCGGAAGGAAGGTCGAGTCGGTACCGAACAGGAGTCGCTCCGGCCCGAACACCCGCAGGGCCGCCCGGAAGAGATCCGTCAGGGTGAGCGGAGTGGGCATGGTGTTCACCCAGGCGTTGGAGCTGGAGGTGTCCACGCAGACGTTCGGACACTGTTCCCCCACGATCAGCGCCTCTCGCAGGAAGCCGCAGCCGAAGTGGGGCATGACGAAGATCGTCTTGGGGAAGTCCTTGGCCACCCGGTGCAGGTCAATGGGGTTCGAGAAGCGCATATCGAACCGGCTCGGCAAGCCCAGCTTGTCCCGAACACCGATCTTCAGGATGCCGAAGTGGGTGAAGACGATCGCCCGGGCCTCCTGCGCCGCCTCGTACACTGGATAGCACCGCTCCTCCCACACGTGGAAGTGGTGCATCGCCGGGAACAGGCAGACGCCCCTCAAGCCGTCCGCCAGTGCCTTCCGGGTCCGCTCCGCCGCGTCGGGCTTGGTCGGGTCCAGCATGAAGTACCCGATGATCCGCTGTGGGAACGCGCGCACCGCCGCCAGGATGGAGTCCTCGTCTCCTGGGAGGCTGGCGATCAAGACCATCCGGTCCAGACCGTGTTTGTCCATCTCCTGAATCCAGCGCCTGCCCAGCGCCGTGTGGTCCGGTGTGGGCAGTTCCCACCCCAGCCGCTCCGCCAATCCGCGATACGGATCATCGCGCGGCAGGCCCTGCCTGAGCGCCTCCACGAACTGCATGAAGAACGGGTACGAGAAGAAATGCGCATGGGCATCTATCACCCGCATCTCGCCGAGTTCAGTCCTCATGATCCCTCCCCCAATGCGAATCGAGTGCTGCGTCTTCCCGACTTCGCGATCGTCCCCGCCCGCCGTCGGTCGTCACAGCCACGCCAGCGCCTCCCGCTGGCGCAGCAGGACCATCAGAACCACCGTGGCCCCGATAGCAGCGGAGCCGACGCTCAGACGCCTGGCGGAGATTTGCGAGGGCGGAGCCAGCACCGCCAGGGCCACGAGGGCACACCCGACGGCGATGGCCAACAACAGAGCGTCTCGTGAGTTGCCGCCGAGCAGCGCGGCTTCCCGTACCCACTCCGTCACCCCGGTGGTCATCAGGCCGATGACCACGGCGATCAGGGCCAGGCCGATGTTGAAGCTCTGCGGGTAGAGGTACGCGGACACGAAGAGGCCGTCA
>JACQXP010000414.1 GCA_016208645.1 Candidatus Methylomirabilota bacterium
GGCGGCGACGAGCTCTTCGCAGGCTATCCGACTTATCAGGCCCAACGGCTCGTTTCACTCTATCGACTCTTGCCCGCCGTCCTGCGCAAGAACGTGATCGAGCGCGCCGTCGGACTCCTGCCGGTCAGCACGGAGAACATCAGCTTGGACTTCAAGGTCCGCCGCTTCGTCGCCGGGGCAGGGCTGGAGATGCCGCTGCGCAACAGCGTCTGGCTGGGCTCCTTTGCCCCCGAGGAGCTCGACGTGCTGGCGCCCGACGTGAGGGCCTCCGTCGACTGGCCACGCCTGGCCAGCTCCGCGGAGGCAGCCTGGGAGGCCGGAAAGGCGGAGGACCCGCTGGACCGCGCGCTCTACCTCGATATGAAACTCTACCTCCAGGATGACATCCTCGTGAAGGTCGACCGGGCGACGATGGCCTGCTCCCTGGAAGCCCGCGCCCCGCTGCTCGACACCGAGCTTGTCGAGTTCGTCTCCAAACTGCCGGCCCGTCTGAAGCTCAAGCGGCTTCGCACCAAGAACCTGCTCAAGGCCGCTATGCGCGGGAAGCTCCCCGACGACGTGCTCGACCGCCCCAAGAAGGGCTTTGGCATTCCGGTGGCCCAGTGGGCCAAGCGCGAGCTCAGGCCGCTCTTCGAGGAGCAGCTTTCGGCAGCGCGCATCCGCGCGGGCGGCTACTTCGACGACTCCGTGGTGAGCAGGCTTCTGCGGGAGCACCTGGACGGCCGGGCCGACCACCGCAAGAAACTCTGGACGCTGCTGGTGTTCCAGCTCTGGCATGAACGCTGGACCCGCGCGTAAGCCGAGCCGGCCGCCCGGCGCGCTCCTGGCCACCCTGGCCCTTGCGGCAGCGTTCGCCATCCTGGCGGCCGGGTTCAGCTTCGCACGGTTCGATACCTTCAAGAGCCACCTCCACGACACGGGACTGATCGCGCAGTCCTTCTGGAGCACCTCGCAGGGACGCCTCTTCGTCAACAGCGTCAATCCCGAGATCGGTCGCAGCCCCTACTACTTCGGTAACCACTTCACGCCGATCTACTTCCTGCTGGCGCCCTTCTACTGGCTGGTCCCCTCCCCCAAGACTCTGCTGGCCCTCCAGGCGCTGCTGGTGGCGCTGGGGGCAGTGCCCGTCTACGGCCTCGCCAGGATGAGGTTCGAGAGCCCCCGCGCAGCGCTCGTCTTCGCGTCGCTCTACCTGCTCCATCCGGCCATCTGGTTCGCCTGCCTCTACGACTTTCACTCGGAGGCCTTCAGCGGCACCTTCTTGCTGTACGCAATCCTCTATCTGGAGCTGGGCGCTTGGCCCCAGTTCTGGACGGCCTGTGCGCTGGCGATGGCCTGCAAGGA
>JACQXP010000415.1 GCA_016208645.1 Candidatus Methylomirabilota bacterium
GCATCCCTGGTGCAAACAGTGCATCCGCTATACCGGGTTCAGCATCAACAGCCTCTTAAGCCACATCACAAACCGTCCCGGACAACGACAGGTGGTTCTGGACGAGATCCGGCGCGCCCTTAAGCGGAGCCAGGTGGTGGCCCTCGTCGGCCCGCGACAGAGCGGCAAGACCACGCTGGCACGCCAGCTCGTGCCGAGCGAGTCGCTGAACTACTTCGATCTGGAGGATCCCGCCAGCCTCGCCAGGCTGGACGAGCCCACGACCGCTCTGGCCGGTCTCCGCGGCGTCGTGGTGATCGACGAGGTGCAGCGGAGGCCGGACCTGTTCCCGGTGCTGCGGGTATTCGCGGATCGCACCCCCCTGCCGGCGCGATTTCTGGTACTGGGGAGCGCCTCCCCTGCTCTGTTGCGGCAGTCGTCGGAATCCCTGGCCGGGCGGCTGGAGACGATCATCCTGTCAGGGTTCAGCCTGGTCGAGGTGGGGGTTGCGGCGCAGACGCGCCACTGGGTGCGGGGGGGATTCCCGCGGGCCTTTCTTGCCCGTTCTCTGGCCGAGTCCCTTGCATGGCGGAAACAGTTCATCCAGACATTCCTGGAGCGGGACCTCCCGCAGCTCGGCGTGACCATCCCGGCCCCCGCCCTGCTGAGGTTCTGGACCATGCTGGCGCACATGCACGGCCAGGTGTGGAACGCGGCGGAACCCGCCCGATCCCTCGGCGTCGGCGAGCCCACGGTGCGCCGGTACCTGGACCTGCTGACGGGCCTCTTTTTGGTTCGGCAGCTCCCGCCCTGGCACGAGAATCTCGGCAAGCGGCAGGTCAAGGCTCCCAAGGTCTATTTCCGGGATAGCGGAATGCTGCACCAGTTTTTGGGCATCCGGTCCGAGAAGGAGCTGCTTGCCCACCCCAAGTGCGGGGCCTCGTGGGAGGGATACGCCCTGGAAGAGACGCTCAAAGCGGTTCGGCCGGACGAGGCGTACTTCTGGGCGACGTATCAGGGAGCCGAGCTGGACCTCTTTCTTCTCAAGAACGGGCGACGCTTGGGTGTCGAATTCAAGCGAATGGATGCCCCGACCCTCACGCCCTCCATGCGCATCGCGCTCAAGGACCTGCGGCTGGAGGGCCTGGTGGTCCTCCATCCAGGCACCGCTAGTTACCCGCTTGGCGAGCACGGGCGTGTGATGTCCCTGGCAGCACTCGCCGGGGA
>JACQXP010000416.1 GCA_016208645.1 Candidatus Methylomirabilota bacterium
CGCTGCTATGAAGAGGCGGGGGATCCGAGGCAGGCTGCGGAGAATTATCGGACCGCTGCCGAACACTTGCCGGACCGTGCGGCCCTGTGGGTTGACCTGGCGCGCGTGCTTCTGGCGGCCGGGGACATTCCCGGCGCTCGCCAGGCCGTTGGGCAGGCGGACGGCGCAGTCCGTCGCACCGTTCCGGCCGGGGAGGTCCTCAAGGAACTCGACGCGCTCCGTCGCCGGTTGTCATGACACGCCCCCGGCCCATCCTTCGTCAGCCTCATAGCAGCCTGAGATACCACGCCATCAGCCGGTCGCCCAAGAAGAGCGCCACGCCCGCCCCCAGGGACAGGAACGGACCAAAGGGGATATGCTGCCGCCGCTCCAGGCGCCCCAGGGCGATCAGGGAAAGCCCCACGGCCGACCCGACCACGCACCCCACCAGGATCGTGATCATCACCGCCCGCCACCCCAGGAATGCCCCGATGAGGGCGATGAGGTTCAGATCGCCCTCCCCCATGGCCTCCTGCCCGTACAGCACGCCCCCGTAATAGAGCACCAGGTACAGAAAGCCCGCACCGGCCAGGGCGCCGATCAGCCGGTCCAGGAGTGGAGGCTCCCTCACCAGGAGGCCCGCCAGGAACCCCAGCGGGATGCCCGGCAGCGTGACGGCGTTGGGGATGATCTGGTGCACGAGGTCAATGAAGCTGATGACGATCAGCCCGCTGAGGAAGACTAGCAGGAATGCCGCCTGGAGGGTCACCCCGAACCGCGCCACGGTCAGGGCGAAGAGGAGTGCCGTCAGGCCCTCGACCAGCGGGTAGCGCCAGGAGATGGGCTGCCCGCAGGCACGGCAGCGACCGCGCAGGAGCGCGAAGCTCAGGAGAGGGATGTTGTCCACCGCCCGGATAGCGACCTGGCACGCGGGACACCGTGAGCGGGGAATGACGATGCTCTCCTCCTTGGGCAGTCGGTGGATGCACACGTTGAGGAAGCTGCCCACCACGGAGCCGAAGAGGAATGCGAAGAGCATCAGCATGATGTGGGGTTCCTTCCCGTGCGTTCGTTGGGTGCCAGGGATGGACGAGAGGCGCGCCTCATCGGCCCTGTCGCGTCACCGGCCTCTCGAGGGTGGCCAGCGCCCGCTCGTACTCGTCCAGTGCCTCGGGGCTTCCGGGATGCAGGCGGACCGCCACCTGGAGCTCTTCAAGGCCCCGCCGCTTCTCCCCGGCCTCCCGGTAGAGCCTGGCCAGGTTGAGCCGGGCCTGCAAGGCTCGCGGGTTCACCGTCAGGGAGGCACGGAGCGCCCGTGCCGCCTCGTCCCGTTCTCCGACCAGCAGGGTCACCTGCCCGAGCTGCTCCAGCATTCCCGGATGTCGGGGAGCCAGGGTCAATCCCTGCCGCAGCGCCGCCCGCGCCGCCTGCCAGGCTCCTGCGCCGGCATGCGCCTGAGCCAGCAAATCCCACGCGGCCACCTCCCGCGGCGCCAGGGCCGTGGCCCGCCCGGCCTCGGCGGCGGCTTTCTCCCAGCGACGGCCCTCGAGGTGTAGCCTGGCGAGGAGGAGGTGAGGCTCGGCCGCCCCGGGGGCGAGGGCCTGCATTCGCCGGAAGGCGGCCTCGGCGCGATCCGGCAGGCCCTGCTGGGCGTAGAGCCGGCCGAGCTGGCCGTAGGCTCCGGCGTCACGCGGGTCCAACTGCGCCGCCCGGAGAAAATCCGCCTCCGCCCGTAGGGGAAATCCCAGCCGGCGGAGCATCTGGCCCCGCAGGAGGCGGGACGGGAAGTGGCGCGGATCGGCCGCCAGGGCGTCATCCAGGAACCGCTGCGCCTCCGCCAGTTGGCCCTTCTTCTCCAGCACGGCGGCGAGCTGGTAGCGGAAGGCGGGAACATCCAGGACGGCCGGGTC
>JACQXP010000417.1 GCA_016208645.1 Candidatus Methylomirabilota bacterium
ACACCCCCGACGTCATCGTCGTCGAGCGGGGGAAGCCCGTGCGCCTGAACTTCGTCCGGCAGGAGTCGGCCTCGTGCTCCGAGATGCTCTTACTACCGGCCTTCAACAAGAGCGCGAAGCTGCCCGAGGGCGAGACCGTCCCCGTCGAGTTCCTGCCCAAGGACCCGGGGGAATACGAGTTCCAGTGCCAGATGGGCATGCTCCGTGGTAAGGTCATTGTGGAGTGAAGTTTCGGGATGCCAGGGCCAGCCCCGGGACGCGCAGGGCCGCGGTGAGCCAACTGAGCCGTTCAGTTCCCCAGTACGCTTCAGTCAGTGGGAATGTACGGGCAGGCCGTCGTGGGCGTGCGCGGCGATCCGGTGATTGATCTCTCCCGCCTGATCGGTAGGATCCACGTGGATCACGGCGTTCCTCAGGTGGGGCAGGTGGTGGAGCGCCTGGTGGCGCACCTCCTTCGCGATCTCGTGGGCGGCGGCAACGGTCAGGCCCGCCTCCACGGCGACGTTGACTTCGGCATGGAGGCGGTGGCCGATCCAGCGGGCGCGGACCTCGCCGACCTCCCGGACCCCGGGCACGTGGACGACCGCGTGGCGTAACTCGTCCAGGATCTCGGGATCGAGCCCGTCCAGAGCCCGTGCGAAGACCGCTTTGGCCGATTGCCAGACGATCCCCAGGATGGCCACCATGATCAGGAGGCCGGCGATTGGATCGGCCAGCGGATAGCCGAGCCAGACTCCCACGGCCCCGCCGAGCACCGCCAGGCTCGTCCAGCCGTCCACGCGGGCGTGATACCCGTCGGCCACCAGGGCGGCACTCCCGATCTCCTTGCCGACCTTGATCCGAAAGATCGCCACGCCTTCGTTTCCCAGGAAACCAACGACCGAGGCTGCGACCACGGCCCAGAGGTAGCCGACGGCCTGTGGCTGGAGCAGGCGCTGCACCGCCTCGTAGCCCGCGGCAATGGCGCTGAACAGGATCGTCAGCACGACGACGACACCGGCCAGATCCTCGACCCGACCGTAGCCGTAGGGGAACCTACGGGTGGGTCTGAGCCGGGCGAAGGCGAAGGCGATCCAGAGGGGGATGGCGGTAGCCGCGTCCCCGAAGTTGTGGATGGTGTCGGCCAGGAGGGCCACGCTGCCAGACAGCCACACCACGAGGACCTGGAGCAGGGCGGTGACCAGCAGGCCGGCGAACGACCACTTCAGCGCCCAGATCCCCCGCGCCGTCGTGGCGATGGACGGATCCACCAAGCCGTGGGCGTGAGCGTGTCCCGGTGGATGCTGCGTCGGCCCGGGGTCGGGATGTCCGCGAGGGTGGAGAAACGCCATGCTCGTTCTCCTTCGTTTTTCTGTTCGCGTGATGTTGGGCCGGGTCGGGCGACGCATTCTCGGTCGCCAGGACTGCCCTGTCAAGGGCAGCCGAACTTGGCCTGAAGCGCGCCTTGGGAGGAACCTGGGAAGATCGCCCTTGACACGAGCGCCTGGATCTATTAACATACTTGCACAGATATCGAAATGAATGTGTGCCATGCCACAGAAGCGTCGTACCGTTCCGGGATGTGAGACCTTCCAGCTCGATCCGGCCAAGATCCGGCGGCTGGAGCCGACCCTCAAGCGGACCGAGGGGTTGGCGGACGTGTTCGCCATCCTGGCGGACGCGACCCGGACCAAGATCCTCTTCGCCGTGTCCCAGGAAGAACTGTGCGTCTGCGACCTGGCCGGGCTGTTGGGATTGAGCGTGTCCACGGTCTCGCACCACCTGCGCCTACTGCGAACCGCCCGCCTGGTCCGGCACCGCAAAGAGGGGCGGATGGTCTACTACCACCTGGCGGACGATCATATCGTGACCCTGATGCGGGTCTGTATGGCCCATATCCGCGAGGGGCGAAGGTGATTCCTCGAAACCGGGCGCGCCGACAGCGCCGCCACTGGGAGGTCCGGATCGCGCTCCTCTTGCTCACCCTGATGTTGGCCCTGGCCCCGGCAATTGACCGGGCGGCCGAGGCGCGTGGGCTGGATGGCGACAGCCAGCCCGCCAGGGCCCTGGATCTCTGTTCCGTGCCGGGTCTGGTTCTGGTGCCCGTGGCGCCCAGACCGGCAGGATTAGCGAGCCCTCTGACCGACCTCCTGACTCTGCTCTTCCCATCGCCCGTAGCCCGCGTTACCGATCACCCCCCGCGTCCGGCCTGACCGCCTGTTCCTCCTGGCCTCACGTTCGTCTGTTTTGCACCAGGCATTCGGTGCCTTATTTTTTCAGGAGTGGCTCCATGACCACACAAATGCTTGAAGTCCCCGTCCTTCTCCCTGAGGCGGAAGACTGCGCTGCCTGCGCCGAGCGACTGCGCACCACGCTCAGCACGGTGAAGGGCATCGCCGCTGCGGAGCTGGATGCGACCGGGCGGCGGCTCATGTTGACCTATGACCCGGCGCTGGTGTCTCTCCCGACCCTGGAGGCCCGGGTCCGGGAAGCCGGCGTGGCCCTGGGGCGGCGATTCCGCCACGCCACCCTCCGGTTGGAGGGCCTGCATTGCCCGGATTGTGCCGGGGCGGTGGAGCACGGTGTGGCCCACGTCCCCGGGGTCCTCAGCGCCGCGGCGAGCTTCGCGGCGGCGAGACTCCACGTCGAGTACGATGCGGACGTCGCAGACTTGACGCGGATCGCGGACGCAGTAAGCCGCACCGGATACCGCGCCGTCATCTCGGGAGCGGTCTCCGACGCGGTTGTTGTTCGCGTGCCGGAGATGGACTGCCAGGACGAGGTAAAAGCCATCGAGAGCAAACTCCGCACCCTGCCGGGCGTCGCCTCCTGGCAGGTGAACCTGCTGGAGCGCAGCCTGCGGATCCAGTTTGATCCGAAGGCCCTCTCGCCGGATGCGCTCGTTGCAGCCATCAAGGACCTGGGGATGACCCCGGTCTTGGCGAGCCTGGCCGCCGCCCGCGTCACATGGCGGCGAGACCCGCTGCTGCTCTCGACCGCGGCCTCGGGCTTCCTCCTGGGGAGCGCCCTGCTGGTCGGCTGGCTGGATACAGCGCCCGCGGTGGGCATGGGTCTGTACACCGGGGCCCTGCTGGCTGGAGGCTGGATGACCGCCCGCAAGGCCCTCCGGGCTGCTCTGGCCCGCCGCCTGGACATGAACGTGTTGATGACGATCGCCGTGGTGGGGGCGGTGCCGATCGGAGAATGGGCCGAGGCGGCGACCGTGGCGTTCCTGTTCGCCCTGGCCCAGCTTCTGGAGACCTACAGCCTAGACCGGGCGCGGCAGGCGGTCCGGCGCCTACTGGATGTCGCCCCGCCGGAGGCAACTGTCCGGCGGAACGGGGTGGAGGTGCGCGTCCCGGTGGCAGCGGTCAACCCGGGGGAGGCGATCCTGCTCCGGCCGGGGGAGCGGATCCCCCTGGATGGGATCGTCCGGGCGGGGATCTCGGGGGTGAACCAGGCCTCGATCACCGGAGAGTCTATGCCGGTGGAGAAGATGCCCGGCGCCCACGTCTTCGCCGGCTCCATCAACGGCGAGGGGGCGCTCGAAGTGGAGGTGACTCACCGCGCGCAGGACACGATGCTGGCGCGGATCATTGCCCTCGTGGAAGAGGCCCAGGCGCAGAAAGCGCCGGCCCAAGCATTCGTGGAGCGGTTCGCGGGGATCTACACGCCGGCCGTGATTGCCGGGGCGGTTCTCATCGCAAGCCTGCCCCCGATCCTCCTGGGGCAACCGGCGTGGCCGTGGATCTACCGGGCCCTGGTCCTCCTCGTCATCGCCTGTCCCTGCGCGCTGGTGATCTCGACCCCGGTCGCCGTGGTCTGCGGCATGGCGCGGGCCGCGCGAGCGGGCGTGCTGATCAAGGGGGGGCGATACCTCGAGGCGCTGGGGCAGCTCAGAGCCCTGGCCCTGGACAAGACGGGCACACTTACCCGGGGGACGCCGGCGGTGGTCGAGATCCGGCCCCTGAACGGCGCTGATTCGGCAGAAGTCCTCCGTCTGGCGGCGGCCGTGGAGGCTCGGTCGGAACACCCCCTTGCCGCCGCGATCCTTCAGGCTGCCCGGGCGCAGGGCATCGCCTGGCCGGATGCGACCAGGTTCACGGCCGTCGCCGGCCGGGGGGCGCACGCCGAAGTCAACGGGCGCCGGTACCACCTTGGAAGCCATCGGTACGCAGAGGAGCTGGGGGTGTGCAACGGCGACATTGAGAAGCACCTCCAAGAACTGGAGGCGGGCGGGCAGACACCTGCCATCCTGAGCGATGGCGCCCGGGTGCTGGGCATCTTGGGGCTGGCGGATCAGGTCCGGGACGCGGCGCCGGAGACCCTGGCGGAGCTGCGGCGCCTGGGGGTCTCCCCGCTTATCATGCTGACCGGGGACGTCCGGGGGACGGCTCAGGCCATCGCCCGCCGGGTCGGCGTGGACGAGGCCCGCGCCGAGCTTCTTCCGGAGCAAAAGGTCGCCGCCGTCAAGGATCTGGTTCGGGAGCACGGCCACGTCGGGATGGTCGGCGACGGGATCAACGACGCGCCCGCCCTGGCCGCGGCCACCGTGGGCATCGCTATGGGAGCGGCGGGGGCCGATGCCGCCATCGAGACGGCCGACGTCGCCCTGATGAGCGACGATCTGCGGCAGCTCCCCTTCGCCGTTTCCCTGGCTCGGCGTGCCCTGCGGATCATCCGGGCCAACATCGCCCTTTCCCTGCTGACCAAGGCCGCTTTCGTCCTCCTGGCCGTGCTGGGACAGGCCACGCTGTGGATGGCCGTCGCCGCCGACATGGGCACCTCTCTGGTCGTCATCTTCAACGGGATGCGGCTGCTGCGAAACGGGTGGCCGCAGCCTGTGGCAACGTCCGTATGGCGGTCGTCTTCGTGATCCTGCGAAAGTACGGCTCCGCGTGAAAGCTGCCGGCGGGGAAGCCCGGAGGGCTCGGGGATCCTGCGGGCGGGGGAATGGTAACATGGGGCAGTCGGGACGGGGGTTCCTCGTTGGAGCGCTTGCGCTTTGCGGGATCGTTCTCATCATTTCGGGGATCTTCACAGGCCTCGCCGGCAGCCTCTTCGGGCAATGGAGCAGACAAGTGACGCCTGAACAACTGCACTGGTTGTTTTCGGCACAGTTAGTCCTTGCGACCGTGCTCGGAGGAAGAGGATGCCGAGACCCGGATGGCAATGACCGGAGACCCAGGTGTATGAGGCGCGACGTCGCAGCCGGTTCGCTCGCCGTTGGCGTGGTGGCCGTGTGCTTTATCGTCCGTTCTGTGGTCCAAGCGGCGATGGCCTTGGGCCAGGAGATCCCGGTCATCCCCGGGCTGTTCAGCCTCCGCTACGTTCGGAATCCGGGGGCGGCCTTCGGCCTGTTCGCGGCGGCACCCGCGAAATTCCGCCTTCCGTTTTTCCTCGGGATGAGCTATCGCATAAGATAGGCCGGAGGAGGGATAAGGCTAATGGTGCTCATCGGGAAATCTGTTGCGCTCTTCGTGTTGGCGGGATTGTTCGAGATCGGCGGGGGCTACCTGGTGTGGCAGTGGTGGCGGAACGGTGCCCCCTGGTTCCTCGGTGCGATCGGCGCGATCGTACTGTTCCTCTATGGGGTTGTACCCACGTATCAGCCCGCGCACTTTGGCCGCGTGTACGCAGCATACGGCGGTTGGTTTGTGGTCCTCTCCATCCTGTGGGGGTGGGGAGTGGACCGTCTGGCCCCCGATCGCTACGACCTTCTGGGCGGGCTGATCTGTCTCCTTATGTCCCCTCATCCAGGGGACGCCGGGGAGATGGCCAGAGGTTGGTCTCACCACACCAGCACGCGCTGCGCCATATACGTGAATCCTTTTCCGTTCAATCGGACCAGAATGAATAGGGCAAGGGAGAAGATTGGCGGGACGAGGCAATGATAACGCACCGCCTGTCACTCCGCATGACGCGGGCACCCGAGATGGGGGCCTCGCACAGGTTCAGAAGACCACTTTCAATGGAAGAAGAGGAGACACGACCAATGCTGTACATCGTCGAGACCAAGAAAGATGTGGAGACGGCGGCGCGCGACCTGGAAGAGGCGGTGAAGCGGAACAAGTTCGGCGTCCTGCACGTGCACGACCTCCAGAAGACGCTGAAGGAAAAGGGGGTGGACTTTCCCAACGCCTGCAAGATCCTGGAGGTGTGTAACCCGCAGCGGGCCAACCAGGTGCTGACGGCGAACATGGGGGTGAACATGGCCCTCCCCTGCCGGATCTCCGTGTACCGGGAGGGGGGCCAGACGAAGATCGGCATGATTCGGCCCACCGCGCTCCTGGCGCTTTTCCCCGGGGCTGCCGACCTCAAGGTAGTGGCGGAAGAAGTAGAGCGTGAGACGATGCGAATGATTGACGAGGCGAAGTAGATTCAGGACTGAGCTATCTGGAGGCGGAGACGGGAGGAAGAACTGATGATGCCGGGTGGCGGGATGATGGGTTGGGGAGGGTATGGTGCATTCGGGATGGGCTTTGTGGGCTGGATCTTCATGCTCCTGTTCTGGGGCCTGATCATCGTCGGGCTGGTTCTCGTGGTCCGGTGGCTCTGGGACCAGGGGCGACCCGCGACGGGCGCCGGAACCGGCGGCGGGGCGGCCGAGGCCCCCCTGGACATCCTCAAACGACGGTACGCACGGGGGGAGATCAGCAAAGAGGAATATGACCGGATGAAGCAGGACCTGGCCTAGCTTTCCGGAGAGGAGTTGAACCATGAAACGGCGGTTTCCCGTCCTCGGGGCGGTACTGATCCTCGTCGGCGTGGCCGGGCTGGCATCGCTGTCCGTCTTCCAGGGCGGCCTCTGGGGGGATGCGTCCTGGCCGATGGGCCCATGGGGCGCGGGCAGCATGGTCATCGGGCCAGGAATGATGCGAGGGATGGGTCCCGGAATGATGGGCGGCGCCCTTCCTTCAGACATCCGCTACGAGGCGCTGACCAAGGAGGAACATCGCGAGGGCGAGAAGGCCCGGGAGCATCCCCCCTACACCGACGACCTCATCAAGCGCGCCATCACGCGGGGCGTGGACCCTGCCGGGAATTCACTCGACTGGACGATGCCCCGGTGGCGGATGGGAGACGCCGACTTTGCCGACCTCTTGGCGTACTTGAAGACGCTCCGGTAAACGGGAGGGCGCCGACTCTCATTCACTACGGCCATCTGACTGTCTGCCAGAATGTCCACTCCGGAGCCTCGGCTCACGCCCAATCATTGTCACGATGACACACTCGGGCCGGACGAAGTTCGCCCGGGCGATGGCTCCCCCGGATTCCCCCTTCCCCAAGAGCCTTGGGTTTTCGCGGTCTTTCGCGTCGCACCGGATGACCCAAGCCTCCGACTGCCGATCCTGGCATAGCGCTTGCCCTTACACACCGACGACGCCTCTCGGGGGGATGTTTCCCCCCGGAGAGCGATGCAGGAGGGATCACAGCATGTCCAATGCTATCAAGACGACAGCGCTACTCGCGGCCCTGACTGTCCTGTTCATCCTGGTCGGCGGAATGATCGGGGGTGAGCAGGGCATGGTTGTCGCGTTGCTCTTGGCGGGGGTGATGAATTTCGCGGCCTACTGGTGGTCGGACCGGATCGTCCTCCGGATGTACGGCGCGCAGGAGGTCGCAGAGGCCGAGGCGCCGGAGTTTGTCGGCATGGTCCGGCGTCTGGCGCAGCGGGCCCGCCTGCCCATGCCGCGAGTGTATATCATTCCCACCGAGACGCCCAACGCCTTTGCCACCGGCCGGAATCCGGAGCACGCCGCGGTGGCGGCCACAGAGGGGATCCTCCGCATCCTCACCCCGGATGAGCTGGAGGGCGTGATGGCCCACGAGCTTGCCCACGTGCGGAACCGGGACATCCTGATCTCGACCATCGCGGCCACGCTGGCGGGGGCGGTCATGGTTCTCGCCAGGATCGCCCAGTTCAGCGCTTTCTTCGGGGGCGGGCGCAGCAGCGAGGAGGACGAGGGTGGGGGCGGAATCGTGGGCCTGATCGTCATGGCCGTCCTGGCGCCGCTTGCCGCCATGCTCGTCCAGATGGCGATCTCCCGCTCGCGCGAGTATCAGGCCGACGCCGCGGGGGCCCAGATCAGCCGGAAGCCCCGAGCGCTGGCGGATGCGCTGGAGAAGCTCCAGCCGGCTGCCCAGGCACTGCCCATGGACGCGCATCCCAGCACGGCGCACATGTTCATCGTGAACCCCTTGGCTGGGGGGAGCGTCCTGCGCCTCTTCTCGACCCACCCGCCTGTCGAGGAGAGGGTGGCGCGCCTGCGGGCCAT
>JACQXP010000418.1 GCA_016208645.1 Candidatus Methylomirabilota bacterium
TACTCCATGTGGACCGAACTCCTTTCTTTGCATGATCGCCCGTGGCAACCTTCAACTTTGTCCTGACGATAGATTGGTGAACTCAGAGTTTGTGAATCTATCGGCGGTCAGTTTGGCCGCAAGTAGTTCATGCGGTAATATCGTGGTGAGCAGGAGGATCGCCCATGACCACCACGAAGCCAAGCACCGAGAACAAGTATAAGCGCGCCCGTGCGATAAGTGGGTGTGCCGAGAATGCGCCCGCCGCGACCCCCAGCGAGGCGGCGACGGCTCCGGCTCTACGGCGTGAGCATTTGCGGCTGCGGCGCGTCGACCGGGAGCGGGTGGCACCCATCCCGGCACGGTTGGCGGAGTTGCTGCCCGCCGACCACTTGGCGCGGCTGATCTGGGATGCGACGGTGCGGCTGGATTTGGCGGCCTTCTATGCCCCGATTGTCGTGGTCGAAGGTGGGCCGGGGCAAGCGGCCACCGACCCGCAGATCCTGGTGGCGCTCTGGCTGTATGCGACCAGTCAAGGCGTCACGAGCGCCCGCGAGCTCAACGATCTGTGCGTCGAACATCTGGCCTACATCTGGCTATGCGGTGGCGTCTCCATGAACTATCACACCTTGAGCGATTTTCGCACCCAACACCTGTCTGCGTTGGATGCATTGTTGACGCAGGTGTTGGGCTGCTTGGATTATGCCGGGCTGATCACCTACGAGCATACCGCCCAAGATGGCATGCGGGTACGGGCCAGTGCCGGAGCCGCCTCCTTTCGGCGGGAAGCCACCCTGGAGAAATGCCTGACGGCGGCCCAAGCCGCCGTCGCGGCTTTGACTGCGGGGGCGGCAGACACCGCTCCCCTTAGCCCTGGCAGCCAAGCGGCCCGCGCACGCGCCGCCACGGAACGCGTCGCCCACCTCGAGGCGGCCTTGGCCGAGTTGTCGGCGGCTCAAGCCGCTAAGGCCGTGGCCAAGCAAGCCGAAGCCCGCGTGTCCACCACCGACCCCGCGGCGCGGGTCATGAAGATGGCCGATGGCGGTTTTCGCCCGGCCTATAACTTCGAGTTCGCTACCGACACGGCCCAGCGGGTCATCGTGGGCGTGGATGTGACCAACGCCGGTAGTGACAAAGCCGAGATGGGCCCCATGATCCCCCAAGAACAGGAGCGTTGTGCGCGGCTGCCCGCCGACTGGCTGATCGACGGCGGCTTTGTCAGTCAAGCGGCCCTGGAAACCGCCGCAGACCAAGGCTTACGGGTCCTGGCGCCAATACCCAAACCCAAAGACCCCACCCGCGATCCGGCGTTGCCCCTGGCTAGCGACTCGCCGGTCATCGCGGCTTGGCGCAGCCGTATGGCCACGGATGCGGCCAAAGCCACTTACAAGCTGCGCGCCGCGACCAGTGAGTGCGTGAATGCCCAGGCGCGTAGTCAGCATGGCTTGCTGCAACTGCGCGTGCGGGGCTTGGTGAAGGCGTTGGCGGTCGCCTTGTGGATCGCCATCACGCATGACCTGTTGATCTGGTTACACCACCTGACTGCGCCGCCGAGTAGCGCGGCGGCCCGGCCGGTGGCGGTCTAGAGTCGCGCCCGCACACTGGCCACTTCGCTGGCACAGGCGCGCAACCACTGCCCACAAGCCGGAACGGGCGGCATCCCCGCTTCGCCAGGCGCCTGGCTGCTGGCCTCGTGGGGGGCGTAGTCACAGGGTCGGGTCACGCCCATACCCGATGCCCATCAGGCTCGCAACCACCAACTCGCACTACGTCCAGGGCGA
>JACQXP010000419.1 GCA_016208645.1 Candidatus Methylomirabilota bacterium
AGAGCATAACCACGTGAATGTCCGCAAGGAAGCACGAGTATCGCATTTCAGGAGGTCGTGCCAGACACCCGAGCCCCTGGCGGCCCCCCGAGCCGCCGGGATGCGCAGGGGGGCGGCCGGTTCCGGTCGCCGTCGTTCGCGGAGCGAAGGGGCGGCGCGGAGGAAGGCCATAGGCCGACGACCCGGTGCCGGGACGCCCCCGTACTCGCCGCAGCCCGGCATCCGAGGGGGGGCGTCGGGGGCTCGGGAAATATGCTGCGAAATTCGAGAACAGCACACTAACTCTCACCCCGCGGCTGCGACGGGCGAGGGATCAGAGGCGAACGACGGAGGAGAGGTGGCGAGGGTGGTCGGGGTCGAGGCCGGCGCCCACCGCCCGGTGGTAGGCCAGGGCCTGCGCGAAGGGAACGTAGAGCAGGCAGCGGGCCTCGTCAGACAGGCGGACGCCCAGCGCCACATCCACGTCCACGTCTGCCACGCCCCGCCATTCATCCCGGAGACTCACCACCATGGCCCCGTGCCGCCGGAGGTCCTTGACGAGATCCGCCTCCAGCCGCGCCCCCGCCCTCGACCCGAAGAGGACGACGACGGTGCCCGGCCCTACCGTCGCGATCGGCCCATGCCGGAATTCCAGCGGGTGATACGCGACGGCCGTCCGCTGCGCCATCTCCGTCATCTTCAGCATGGCCTCCCAGGCGATTCCGTGGGCCGGGCCCCCGCCGAGAAAGACGAAGCGTGACGCGCCGGCCCCAAGGTCCTCGGCAAGCGTCAGGGCCACCTTGACCATCCGCTTCCCCAGGGTCGGCAGCCGGCGAAGCTCCCCGCGGAACGTCACGCCCGCGGCGTGATTCGCCGCGAGGAGCAGCCCCAGCAGCAGCACGCTGCTGAAGGACTTGGTCATGACCACGCTTTCCTCGTGGCCTTTCGGCGAGAGGATGCAGAGGTCCGCGTGTCGCGCCAGTGAGCTTCGACTCTCGCACGTGAGGCTCAGCGTCGCGATCCCCCGGCGGCGGGCGACTTCGAGCGCACGCAGCGTCTCGGTCGTCGTCCCGGAACGGGATGAGGCGATCAGCAGGGGGCAGGAGCCCGGTACGAAGACGCTTCCCGGAAACTGGAGGATCTCGGAGGCGGGCACCGCCTTGGCCCGGAGGCCGGTCACCTTCTGGAAGGCTGCGGCCGCCGTCATTGAGAGATAGTAGGACGAGCCGCAGCCGGTGAAGATGATCTCATCCGGCTTCCGGTCCTGGAACAGGCGGTCGAGATCCGGGGCGGCCGCGTCAAAGCTCCGCATGGCCGCCGTCCACGCCTCCGGCTGAGCCATGATCTCCCGAAATGTCAGGCGTCCATGCATCCGGATAATCCTCTCACCCCCAGGGGCTCGGGCGACCGGACGGATGTGGTCCCCTCAGCCCGCGTCCCTCGCGGAGCACCTCCATCATTGGTCATTGGTCATTTGCGCCCCTCAGGGGCTTGCCTGGGAGCGGATAAGCCCCTCGACGTCGGCGCGATTGCTGAAGGCCCCGCTGCCGCCTCGATGCCCGGCCGTCAGCGCCCCGCAGGCATTACCCCACCTGAGGCACAGACGCGGCTGCAACCCGGACAGCCGGCCGAACAGGAACCCCGCGTTGAAGGCATCGCCGGCGCCCGTCGGGTCCACGGCTTCCACGGGAAACCCGGGGTGCTCGTGCCAGGTGCCGTGGTACATGGCGCCCGCCCCGTCCATTCCGCGCTTCACGACGACGGTCGAGACCTGGCCGCCCAGCGTCGCGGCCCCCTCTCGCCACTCCGCCTTGCCTCCCAGCGCGGCGGCCTCCACCTGGTTGACGAACAGGATATCCAGCCAGGGGTAGAGGCCCGCGAGCCCGGCGTCCCACCGCTCTGCCGGGTCCCAGCCGGGATCCAGCGAGGTCGTGAGGCCCCGCTCCTTGGCCGCGCGAAACAGGGCGGCGCAGCCTGGCTGGAGGGCCTGCTGGAGGAAGAAGGACGAGACGTGCAGGTGTCGCGCCCCAGAGAGATAGGCGAGATCCACCTCTTCCCCGCGAAGAGATGCCATGGCCCCCGGGAACGTGACCATCGCCCGATCCTGGGGATAGGCTAGCGACACCGTCACCCCCGTCCGGACCGCGGGGTCCCGAACCACCCGGCTGGCATCAATGCCCCGATCGCGAAGCGATTGAAGCACGAAGTCGCCGAACAGGTCTCCTCCCACCTTCCCCACGATCCCAACCCGGAGCCCGAGGGCCGCCAGGTTCGCGGCGCAGAGCGCCGTCGAGCTGCCCAGGGTGAACGTGGCGCGGTCCGCCAGGATCTCCTGGCCGAGTCGCGGCAGGCCCGCGACGCCATCCAGGATCAGGTCCGGATTCAGCTCGCCCACGGCGACCACGTCCAGCGACCGCATGAAGTCACCCGAAATTCCTCACCACTAAGACACCAGACACAAAGAGTTAATAAGGGCTGGGCCTCTCTAAATCCTTCTGGCCAGAATTACGGTGACGTATTGTGCCGACGTAAACTCCTCGATCCCCTCTCCCCTGTGTGGGTTAGGGTGAGGGGAATCTTTGGGGCGGAAACTCTCATGACACCCTCACCCCCGCCCTCTCCCGTCCAGGGAGAGGGAGGAGAAATGAGTGGCACCGTATTTGGGTTCCGCAGCACCAGACCACGTGTCGGCCCGGGATGTTCTCTGGCAGCCTCTAGCGGCTGGTTCGCGCGTCTGGACCATTCAGGCTTTCTTGGTGTCTTGGCGTCTTGGCGGTTCAATGTGCACTGTCCGGGCTCACCACGGGATTCGGAGGAGACGCGCCATGTTCCCGCCCAGGATCTTCCGCTGGTCGTCCTCCGGGACCCGGAGCGTTTCCAGGATCTCCCGGTGCTCCCGGAGAATCCAGTGCCGGTATCCCTCGGAGGCGTGGCGCGAATCGCTGCCGTACAGGATCCGGTCGGGGCCAAACACGTCGAGCAGCCGCTCCAGGACCTCGCGCCGGGTGAGCGGCCGGGGCAGATACCGCATCCACGTCCCGGATCCCGACGTGTCCACGAACACGTTGGCGGCGTGGTAGGCCAGGAACAGCGCCTCCCGGAAGAAGCCCGCCCCGGCATGCGCCACGATGAGGGAGAGGCCCGGGAAGTCCCGGGCGACCGGGTGCAGGTCCAGGGGATTCGAATAGCGCAGGTCCGATCGGTAATCCAGCGTGACGCCGAAGTGGGAGAGGACAGGGACGCCCAGGGCCTCGGCCCGGGCGAAGACGGGATAGGCCCGCTCGTCGTGGGCGTGGAAGCGCTGGATGGAGGGATACAGCTTCAGGCCGCGAAAACCCCCGTGGAGGATATCCTCTTCCAGGATCTTCTCGGCGCCAGCCTCCCACGGGTCCACGAAGGTGAAGGCGAAGAGCCGGTCCGGTTGCTGCGCCGCGAACCGCCGCAGCGTCTCCGGCCGGGGGGCCAGGGCCAGGAACACCGCGGCCGTCACCCCGTATTGATCGAACGCCGCGAGCCAGCGGGATGCGGCCGCCTCCACCGTCTCGTCGGCGGACTCGGCCGAGGGAATGCCCTGCTCCCGCTCGTACCGATCCCGCCGACGACGGGCCGCCGCGGCCACGGCCGGGGACATGGGCGGGAGCCAGGCGAGTTCCTCCCGCGCCGTCTCGGCCGTCAGGAGGTGCATGTGCGAATCCAGCACCTTGATGCCCGCCGTCATGGAATGACGACCCCCAGGCGCGTGAGGTCGGCCGCGAACTGCTCCGCCGACGCGAATCGCAGGGCGTGCATCCCCACCCGGGCTGCCCCCGCCACGTTCTCCGCCCGGTCGTCCACGAAGACGCAGGCCTCCGCCGGCATCCCCGATCGGCGGAGCGCCTCCCCGTAGATCCGCGGATCCGGCTTCATGGCGCCGACCTCGTAGGAGACGATCCACTGCTCGAACAGGGAGAGCAACTTGACCGTCTCGCGGACGTAGCTGAAGTGAATCTCGTTGGTGTCCGAGAGGAGATACAGGGGATAGCGCATGTGCAGCCGGCGGAGCAGGTCACACGTCGCCGGAATCTCGCTGAAGATGTCCCCGTACATGGGGTAGAAGTCGTCGTAGGGGACATCCGCCTGCAGCCGCGCCGTGACGGCGCGGTGATACTCCCGCCCCGAGAGTTTCCCGGTCTCGAAATCCGCCTGGAGGCGGTCGCCGAAGGCGGCGGCATAAATCTCCTCTGCCGTCCGGCCGGTCCGGCGGGCCAGGCGTCCACAGAAGATCCGGTAGTCAAAGGTGCAGATGACGCCGCCGAAGTCGCAGACGATCAGCCGGATCTCGGGCGGCCTCTCTCCCGTCCTCATCGCCCCAGCACGAGCCATCGGTCGAACCAGGCGTAGGCTGCCTCGCGCATGGGCGCAGGGAAGCCGTGGCTGGCGGGAAAGACGTCCAGCCGCAGGCGGTCTTTGACCCTGGTATAGACCCGCCGGGCACCCCGCACGGTGGCCTGGACCCCTTCCAGGGGGAAGAGGGGGTCGCCGCTTCCCGCCAGGACCAGGAACGGCCGCGGCGCCACCAGGCCCAGCACCCGGTCCAGGTCGCCGTACCGCAGGAGCCCGGGGACGTAGGCGGCGAAGTTGTGGAGAATGGCGGCGTCGAAGATCGCCCGGTAGCTGCTGAAGCCGCAGTTCGATACGCCGACCGCGATCCGCCGGTCCACCGCGCCGAGGAACAGGGCCTCCTGTCCGCCCAGGGAGTGACCCAGGCAGCCGATCCGGCGGCGGTCCACCTCGCGCCGGGTGAGCAGGTAGTCAAGCGCCCGCTGCACGTCCCAGAGTATCTTGGCTTGCAGGCACGAGCCTTCGGTCAGCCGCCGGGTCGCCTCGAAGCGCTCGTAGTCCATGCCCCGCAGGGTCGGGTGCTGCCGTTCCTCGAAGCAGATGGCATCGGGGGCCAGCGTGACGTATCCCCGCTTGGTCAACTCCAGGGCATAGAACTGCTCCGGGTTGCCGCTCAGCCCCGCCGGCTCGCTCTTCCCCAGGTGGTACTCCCGGTTGTGCTGGTGGAGGCACAGGACCGCGGGATGCCGGCCCTCCCCCGCGGGCAGGAACAGGAACGCGCTCACCCGCTGTCCGGGCTCCACCATGTAGCTCACCTTCTCGCGGACAAACCCGGACAGGGCCACGCGCTCCAGGATCTTGGGGTGCAGCGCACCCCGGGCCGGTGTCCGCCCCAACAGCCGAACCAGCGTCTGGCGAAATTTTTCAGCCATATCCCCTCCCTCACATGCCGAGCGCCGCGCGCTCACCCAGGACGCGGTAGGTCAGGAACAAGGGGACGAAGGCGGCCACGATGAGGATCGAGGCCAGGGCCGAGGCGGTTCCGAAGTGATTGCTGAACACCTCGGTGAAGATGGCCACCGACATGGTGGCCCAGGGACCCGAGTAGAGCAGGATGGAAGAGCTGAGCTCGCCGATGGTGGTCATCCAGGCCAGCGCCGCCCCGGAGAGGATGGCGGGAAACATGAGGGGGATCGTGACCTTCAGGAACGTCCGGAAGGGCGGGACCCCCAGGCTCACCGAGGCTTCCTCCACCCGGATGTCAATCTGCTGGAGCATGGCCGTGCACGAACGGACCGGGTAGGGCAGGTGGCGGATGAAGTAGGAGACCAGCAGGATGATCCACGTCCCCGTCAGGATGATCGGCGGCCGGTTGTAGACGACGATCAGGCCCACGCCCACCACCGTGCCCGGAATGGCATAGGCCAGCATGATCAAGGCGTCCAGCAGCGCGTGGGCGCGGGAGCGGCGCCGCGCCAAAAGGTACGCCACCAGGACCCCCAGCAGGACGTCCAGCACCACCGCCAGGGCCGTGAGGACGAAGGTGTTGGTGATGGCCCGGGGGATCACGTGGAAGATGCTCTGATAGCTCTGCAGGCTGAACCCCGCGTACATCACCGGCCCTCGGGTGGGCATGAAGGAAGAGATGATGATGGTCGTGGAGGGGATGAGGGCCACGCACACCACCCCATACGCAAAGACGGTGAGGGGGAGCCGCCGCCTCGCAGAGGTCCGCCGCACCGTGAGCGGCTGGATGCAGACCACGTTGTACGCCTTCCGGAAGGCGTAGTACCGCTGCGCCATCAGGGCCGCGGTGTTCACCAGGATGAGCAGGCTCCCCAGGGTGCTGGCCATGGCCGGGTTGCCGCCCAGCTCGTTGATGAACTCCCCGTACATCAGGGTCGGCAGCGTGCGCAGGCCCTCCCCGATGATCATGGGGGTGCCGAAATCGGCCATGCTGGCCATGAAGGTGAGGAGCGCCCCGGCCGTGAGCGAGGGCGCGATGACCGGCAGGATGGCCGTCCGGAACGTCCGGCGGGGTGGGGATCCCAGGCTCAGGGCGGCGTCCTCCACGGATTGATCCACGGAGCGGAGCGCCGCGGAGACCAGCAGGAAGACGAAGGGAAAGTACTGGACCACGAAGACCAGCAGAATGCCCCGCCAGCCGTAGATGGTGGGCAGGCTCCACCCGAAGGCCGAGAGGGCCCGGTTCACCAACCCCATCCGCCCGAACAGCACCACCCAGGAATATGCCCCGATGAAGGGCGGCGACAGCAGGGCCAGGTTGGCCGCCGTCCGGAGGAACGTCTTGCCGGGCAGGGGGTAGCGGGCGACGGCGAAGGCCAGGGTCGTCCCGACCAGGAGGGCCCCCAGGGTGGCCAGCGCGCTCAGGGTGAGACTGTTGATGACGCTGGAGTAGTAATACCGGTGGGTGAAGAAGCGGTGGTAGTTCTCCGCCAGGACGAAGCGCTTCTCCTCGCCGGTGAAGCTGGTGACCAGGACGGTCGCCAGGGGATAGACCAGGAATGCCAGGACGGCCAGGAAGGCCAGGAGCGTCACGGACCACCAGAAGTCCCGGCGTCTCCTCGCCATGTCAGGCCGCTCCCGTCTCACCGGGCATGGGGATCGCTCGGGCAGCCGCGAACCAGAGGGTCAGGCGATCCCCCACCCCGCAGATGGCGCCGAAGTCCGGGTTGTGGATCTCGGCCGTGACGAGAAGATTCTCCGACGCCCTGACCTGGTAGCGAACCACCGCGCCCAAATAGACCACCTCGGTGACGGTGCCCTTCAGCGCGTTCCACCCCTCGGCGGTGTTTGTCCCGGGGGTCAAGTGGAGCGATTCGGGCCGGATGCCGAGGCTGATGGGCTGCCCCGGCGAGCCCGCGGCCCGCACCTGCCACCGCTCCCCGAAATCCGTCACCACCGTCAGCGCCCCGGGTCCCGGCCCGGGCCCCTCGACCTTGGCGTGCACGACGTTCATCGTCCCGATGAAGTCCGCCACGAACCGGGCGGCCGGGCGGAGGTACAGCTCCCAGGGTTTGCCGACCTGCAGGATCCGGCCGCGATCCATCACGGCGATCGTATCGGAGATGGCGAGCGCCTCCTCCTGGTCGTGGGTCACGTAGATCGTCGTGATCCGGAGGGTCCGCTGGAGGGCCCGGATGAGCGAGCGGATCTGCACCCGCAGCTTGGCGTCCAGGTTGGACAGCGGCTCGTCCATCAAGAGCAGGCGCGGCTCGATGACGAGCGCCCGGGCCAGGACCGCCCGCTGCTGCTGCCCCCCCGAGAGCTGCGCCGGCATCCGATCCAACAGGCCCTCGAGCTGCACCAGCCGGGCCGTCTCGGCGACCTTGGTGGCGATCCGGTCGGGCGGCACCCGCCGCGCCTTGAGGCCGTAGGCGATGTTCTCGCCCACCGTGAGATGGGGGAAGATGGCGTAGTTCTGGAACACCACGCCGATGTTGCGGAGGTAGGAGGGGACGTCGTCCACGCGCTCCTCGTTGAAGAGGACGCGCCCCGCGTCCTGCTCCAAGAGGCCGGCGATGATCCGCAGGAGGGTCGTCTTGCCGCACCCGCTGGGGCCGACCAGCGTGAAGAGCTCGCCCGGCCGGACATCCAGGCTGACGCCCTCGATGGCCGGCGTGTCCCCGAAGCGCTTGACGATGCCCTCCACGCGGACGCGGGTCATGGGCCTCCGGCCGGGCGGCGGAAAAAAAGAAGCGAGGCAGGGACTTCGCCTCGCTTCATGACGGGTCGCAGCATGGGGAATCCGGTTCCCGGTTACTGGGTCTTGATCAGGGCATCCTGGAACCGCTTCAGGAGGGCCTTGATCTGGTCCAGCGCCGGCAGGCCGGCCGGGGAACCCACATCCTTGCGCACGGAGCGGCGGCCGAATCGGTTCACCATGAGATCCTGCATCTCCTTGGAGACCGTGAAATCCAGGAACAGCCTGGCCGCGTTCGGATGGGGGGCATTCTTGATGATGGCGCTGCCGTCCAGCGTGATGGCCGTCCCCTCCGACGGGTAGATCAGGCCGATGGGGGCGCCGCCCTTCAGGTAGTCGAAGGCCGCCTGCTCGAAGGTGAGGCCGATGGGGTACTCGCCGTTGGCCACGCCCTGGTAGGTCATGCTGGACTTCGGCAGGACCTTGCATTGCCGGAGCAGATCCTCGACGAATTTCCAGCCGGCGTCGTTCTTCCCGTAGATGCTGAGCCACGTGACCAGCAGGGTGTAGGACGACCCGGATTTCGAGGCATCGGCGTAGGCCACCTTGCCCTTCCACTTCGGGTCCAGGACGTCCTTCCAGGCCTTGGGCTTTTCCGCCTCGCTCACCAGCTTCTTGTTGTACATGATGACATAGGGCATGGTGGTGAACGGCGTCCAGACCCGGTCCGCCGGCACCTGGCCCGGGAAGAACCCCCCGGACTCTTTGGACAGATAGGGCTCGAACAGGCCCTTCTTGTCGCCGATGGCCTCCGGGCCAAAGCTCCACCCCACGTCCCCCAGCGGGCGCTCCTTCTCCGCCTCGATCCGCTTGATGATCTCCCCCGTCCCGGCCACCACGGTGGAGACCTTGATGGCCGGATACTTCTTCTCGAAGGCCGCGACCACCGCATTCACCATGTCGGCGTCGGCCGCGGAGTAGACCACCACGGAATC
This sequence comes from Candidatus Methylomirabilota bacterium, assembly GCA_016208645.1. Lineage (GTDB taxonomy): Bacteria > Methylomirabilota > Methylomirabilia > Methylomirabilales > 2-02-FULL-66-22 > 2-02-FULL-66-22. The sequence goes on from JACQXP010000419.1 coordinate 8,959, forward strand.
CTCCGGCTTCCCCTGCGCCCCGGCCGGTCCGGCCGCGACGGCCAGCAGACACGCAACGAAGCACATCCCCACGATCCATCCCCGTGTCCGTCCCATGAGTCGCCTCCTCTCCGGCTGTCTTCCTGCCTCACCAGGGATACGCCTACTACAGAGGGGTGAGAAAAGCAAGGACCAAGCCGTGCAAACCGGCTCCCCGTGTGCCCATTCGCGGGCCCCACCACCATCATTGGTCATTGGAAATTGGTCATTGGTCATTTGATCCGGAGAATTCACGGGTCCGTTCGTGAATAATGCGGCTATCTGCCCAGGGAGCTGACCACCTGGAGAAGCTGATCGGGATCCGGAAGCTGGCCCGGGCCGTACTCCTCCTTGAAGCGGACGACACCCGCGCTGTCCACGATGAATGTCGCCCGCCTGGCGCAGCTCCGCTCGGCATTGTGAATCCCGTAGGCCTGACACGCCGTCCGGTGGATGTCGCTCAGAAGCGGATAGGACAGGCCGTGGTGCCGCGCCCAGGCGTCGTGGGAGTAGACGCTGTCAATGCTGATCCCCAGGATGACCGCCCCGGCCGCCTCGAAATCGTTGCGCCGCGCCTCCAGCGCCGGCATCGCCTTGGTTCAGCCCGGCGACCAGTCGAAGGGATAGAAGGCCAGGACGACGTGGCGCGTGCCGCGGAAGTCCGACAGGCCGATCGTGGTGTTTCCGGGGACCGCCAGCCGGAAATCCGGCGCCGGCTCGCCGACGTTGATCACGCTCACCATCTCTCCGTGGGAGGACGAATGCGCACGCGTACCATGCCGTTAGGTTCCCGCTTTCCCGGTATCCCTCTCCCATCCCTCTCAGCTGGTGCGGGAGAGGGGAGGTGAGGGGGGTTAGAGAAGGTCCCCGACCTCGACAAAGCTCCTCACGGTGTGCGTGGGCGGCGGGGTTCCGGGGGGCAGAGCCTTGGTCCCGTTGTCAATCCAGATGACGTCCATGCCGACGGCCTGCGCCCCCAGCACATCCACCTCCGGCGTGTCCCCCACGAAGATCGCCTCGGCCGGGCCGATCCCCATCCGGCGAAACGCCTCCGCGAAGATCTCCGGACGCGGCTTCCGCCAGCCGGTGTCGGCCGAGACCACCACGGCCTCGAAACGGTCCCGGATGCCGTGCGTCCTCAAAGCCATCTCCACGGTGGGGCCGTGGTCGAAGTTGGAAATGACGCCCAGGCGGTATCGCGGCTGGAGCCGATCCAGAAGGGTTCGGTGGGATTCGGGAAACTCCATGGCACGGGCCAATACCCGCATGTGCTCGGCGATCCCGGCCTCCATGCACGCTGACACCCCCGGGCCGTCGGGAATCTGCAGCCGCGCGAACACCATCTGGAATCGCTCCTGCGCCGTGACCTCCCGCTGTTCCCGGTTCCGGATCTCTTCCGCGGCCCGATACGCACCGACGAAGGCGTGGAAGAATTCATCGAACGGGACATGCGCACAGAGGGGCTTCAGCGCCTCGTACACGAAGGGGCTCGTCGAGCGCACCTCGCGCCCGTTCACCTGGACCAGGGGCAGGTGAACGTTCTTGAAGTTCACCAGCGTGTCGAACATGTCGAAGATCACTGCGCGGTAGGTGGCCATGGGATTTCTACGTTCCTCGGGTGCTCCCCCCTTGCCCAGCCTGTCCCGGGGCGCAGGATACTTCGGGCGGCGCACACCGTCAAGTCGCATAGTGCCGCCAATGGGTTCGCGCGCGATGCGTCTCCACGCGGGGGAATCCCGCTCAACGGGACAGCACCACACGGCCTGCCTGCCCCTGCCGACCCTCAGGTCAGGGTGACCCGACACCCAGGATATAGCGGGGGGATTCCTGGGGGAGCCCTATATCTTGGGCCTCCCATGCGAAAAAAGATTGACATACTCCGCCGAATTGATATTGTTATGGCGCTTCCGCCCGATTGGGGGCGGGCACTTCCATGGGCGGCCATGTGGCGCCGACCCGGAAAGGAGAGGGTGAATGGCGACGAAGAAGGCGGCATTCGGCGGCTACACCATCAATTTCAAGGGGTGCACCGACACGGTGGAGGCCGTCTTCGGCAACAAGCCGGTGAGCCCGAGCGACATGACGAAGAAGCTCTGGGCGTACGTGAAGAAGCACAGACTGGCGAAGTAAGTCGCCTCCCCGCTCTAGAGAAGAAGCTACTCTCCAGCGGATCTCCAATTAAAATGGGTAGATCCGACAATGGGGGTATCATTCCAAAACACCACGCCCCTGCTGTCAGGCAGGGGCGTGGTGTTTCAGGGCCCGTAGGGACTCGTGCATCTCGATCGGGAGCAGGCTCGCCCGCCGGGCCAGTTCGAGAATGCGTCCGAGCCACCAGCCACGCCACCACCCTCCCCTTGACCTTCATGCCCGGATGGTGGCATGCTGTAAGTGGCTCGGCGGCCGGCCAGGAGCTTCCACAACCGTCGCAGGGGGATCCGAGCCCAGTCCTCCGGAGAAACCGGCATGACCACGGGCAGCCAATTCGTCGCGATCACCCTCCACCGGATCCCCCGAAAAGAAGTCTGCGGGGTCGTCGTCCTGTCCCAAACGGAGGACGAGTCCTGGGCCGGGAAGTGCAGCAAGTGCGGGGGGGAGTTCCGGCTGGAGCGTGATCCGAAATTCGAGGCGCAGGTCCGGGCCATGCGAAATTGAATCGCCCTGCCCGAACGGGAGGTCCCGACATCTACCCCACTGGCCTGCAGGCTCCCGCGGACGACGGGGGCCGGGCCGCATCCATGAGAGGAGGAACCATGGCGCGACGGAGCAGGATCCTGGCGTCCCTGGAAGGCAAGCTGGGGGCGGTCATCCGACGGGAAGTCTCGAAGGTCTTGCGACGCCTGAAGGGCCAGATCGGAAGGCGCGAGCGGGAACTCACCGCCCTGAAGGCGGAGTTCGCGAAGGGGATGGATCTCCTGCGGAAACGGCTGACGACCGGGGCGGCAGCCGCCAGGCGCCGGCCGCGGCGGCGGGCGCGCCAGATCAACTGGAAGAAAGTCTTCGGCTCGCTTCCGGCCCGCTTCACCCTGAAGACGCTGGCCGGCCACCCGGTGGCGGGCACGCGCCCCAAGCCGCACCTGTATGCCGTCCTCTCCCGGTGGAAGAAAGAGGGGGTCCTGGCCAAGGATTCGGCCGGCGGATACCGGAAGGTGGGCGCGAAACCACCGCGGAAGCGCAAGGCCCGCCGCGCACGGCCGGCGCGGGTCCAGAAACCGGCCGCGCGGCCCGAGACCCCGGGCGCGTGAGCGATCCCGCCTCTCTGCGGATCGCCCGCATGGACAGGGGGGAGAGGCAGGGGCGAGGACGGATCCCCGCGTCAGCGCCGGTGCGCCTGGTCGAGCAGCAGGAAGGTGATCGCGTACAGGAGGGCGATGACGGCGCCGCCGGCATAGGCGCGAGGGCTGAGGCCGGCGGTCGGGGACTGGAGCAGCCAGGAGGCATTGGCGATCCCCAGGCTGACCAGTGAGGCACCCAGGCTCAGATAGGCCAGGCTGATCCAGACCCGCATGGCATCCCTCCTTGATGGGCCATCAGATGGGGAGTCCCTCCAGCCGGGCGATCGCCTCGCGGATCGCCGGCGTGAGCGGTGTGCTCTTCCCACCCTCGTGGTCGAAATAGACGAGGCTGCCGTGGGCCGTGGCCACCAGGCGCCGGCCGGCCGCCTCGACCAGGGCGTACTCCATCGTCAGGCTCGATCGCCCCATGCGGGCCACCCGGGCGTAGGCGTGAATCGTCTGGCCGAAGAACGCCGGCGCCTTGTACTCGCACGCCAGATCCGCGGCGATCAGGGTCACCTTGCTGAAGGGGTCGTGAACCGCATCCGTCAGATCGAGATGGGCGAAGTAGTCCATCCGCGCCTGTTCCACGTAGACGAAGTAGCTCACCTGGTTCACGTGGCGGTTCGCATCGGTTTCGCAAAACCGCACTCGGATCGGCGTGGAGAACTTGAACTTCGCCAGCAGCGCGTCCAGGTCAACCGTCCGCTCGAACCGACTCATGACTTCCCCGGGACAGGTGCCGCGCTCACGTGATGCGGAATCGCTGCGGACTCAGGTGTTCGTTCTTGCACCGCGGGCACCGGGACGGATCGGAGAACCGCGTCCGATCCTTGAACCGGAACCCGCACTCCTCGCACACCGGCGCCAGGATCAGGAGGCGCTGGCGCGGCGCGACGGAGCGGGCGATATGCTCCAGGTCCTCGATGATGATCTTCTTCGCCACGACGTAGCGCGCCACCAGGCCATCCAGGGTCCAGGTGCCCTCGGACAGTAGCGCACGAATCTCCTGCCGCCGCGTCTTCTCCACCCCGCTCCCCCCCGCCCCTGACCCCTAGCCCCCAGCCCCCGCCTCCCGGCCGCCCACCCGGATCCCGGTCCACTCTTCCCACAAGGTGATGAGCACCGGCTGGGCCTTGGGTCCCTTCCCCTGTGCCTTGGCCATGCGGAAGAGCTCGTGGACCAGCGCCGTGACGGGCACCGGAAGATCCAGCGTCCGGGCCATGTTCAAGGCGTACCCCACGTCCTTGGTCATGATGTCCACGGTCCCGCCGGGCACGAAGTTCCGCGTGAGGAGCCGCGGGATCGTTTCCTCCATGACGCGCGAGCCGGCCCAGCCCCCCCTGATCGCCTCGTGCAGGGTGGCGGGATCCAGGCCGGCCTTGGCCGCCAGGGCCCACCCCTCGCAGACGGCGGCGAAGCCCGCAGCCACGATGAGGTTGTTGATGAGCTTGGCCGCCTGCCCCATGCCGCTGCCGCCCATGTGGACGACCGAACGCCCCATGGCGGAGAGGATCGGCCGGCATCGGGCGAAGGCCGCGGCGTCTCCGCCCACCATGATGGACAGGGTGGCGTCAATGGCGCCCTGCTCGCCGCCGCTGACGGGGGCATCCAGGAAGGCGATCCCTCGTGCCGCGCACGCCTTGGCCGCGTCCTGCGCGACCTTGGCCTCTGTCGTGCTGAGATCCAGGATGGCCATTCCTGATGGCATGACGGTCACCAGGCCGCCCTCACCCATCACGACCTGCCGCACCACGTCGCCCGTCGGGAGGGAGAGGCAGACGATGACGCTGGCGCGACCCACCTCGGCGGCTGACGCCGCCGGCTTTCCCCCGGCCGCCACGAACGCCGCCATCCGGGCGGGGTCCGTATCGAAGCCGGTCACCGGGTATCCAGCCTTGATCAGGTTCCGGGCCATCGGCCCGCCCATGACGCCGAGTCCGATGAAGCCGAGCGCTGTCTCAGGCATGATCCGATCTTTCTCCCCCCACCCCCGCGGAATTCTGCCAGTACGGGCGCGATTAATCGCGCCCCTCCTGATCCGGGATCAGGATCGTGCGCAGCGTCGTCCGGTCCGCAACCATCTGCAAGGCCCGGCGCAACTCGGACAGCGGCAGGCGCGCCGTGATGAGACGCTCGACGGGGACCTGGCCCGCCACGAGCTGTTGCACCGACTGCGCAACGTCGGCCGGAGTGTGATGGTAGAT
>JACQXP010000405.1:0-1407 GCA_016208645.1 Candidatus Methylomirabilota bacterium
GAGGAACTTGGGCCTTGGCTGCCCGCTGAGGTGGCTCGCTCTGTGACCGGCGTCGCTGAAGCCCATGGCGGAATCCTGGGCGGAAGGCCAGAGGCAAACCAAGAGCGTTCGTCCGCCTGGGACGTGGGAGGTATATACCAAAGGCCTGTATGGATATCAATGCATTTCCGCAGGGAGCGTCTCCCGCAGCCACGCGGTCATATCCTCGGCTCTGCTCCTTGGGAGGTAGGACGTCTTGGCGACCATGGCGCCTTGGCGGTTCGTGGTTTTTTCGAATTGGGGCTCATCTTGCAGGGCAGCACTGTCAAGAGGGAACAACTTCGCAATATTGACTCCGCATTCGGGCTCGCATACGATGCCGACGCGCTGGCGAGCGCCGGAGGGCATGCCAGCGCCTCGCGGGGGACGGCGACGACGATCGTCGGGGGATGCCGAGGGGCACCGGGGTCAGGTCAGAGAGATCTGGTGGTCGTCCAGAAGCTTTCGGAACCGGCTGGCGTTGATCAGCTCGACGGGCGGCCCTTCGGAGAGTTTTCCCACCTCTTGGGCAAAGTAGCCATTCGTGATGAGGATGCCCTTGCTGGCGCCGTCCGCCCTCACCGTGTCTGCCAGGGACTGGACGGCGCTGGAATCCACCGGGCGCGCCTCCTGCGCCAGGACGCAGTGCACCAGGACGTCGCCGCCGATGATGGGCTGGGGATTCACCGCGGAGATCTCGATCTCTTGCGCCCGGCGCCGCACGGGCCCGTTGATCACCAGGCCCAGCTCCTCCAGCAGGCGGAGGCACAGCGCCTCGAACTGGGCCAGCGTGAGCGATTCCACCACGGCCTGGGCCATGTCGCCGTGCTCGCCTGTCGGGCGGGCGGCCACGTGCTGCACGGGGGATCGGCCGGCGATGGCGATCAGGAGGAATCCCGCCAGGATGGCCAGCGCGACGAGGAGGATGACGCCCAAGGGGATTTCCCGCTCCCAGGTTGGGGGTGGCCCGTCCGCCGGGGGGTGCCGCTACTTCACCATCTCGTCGTAGATCTCGTCCTTGCGGCCCCGGGTGATCAGGCGATCGTGCCGGAAGGCCTGCCGCATGGACAGGAACAGGCAGAACAGGACGGAGATCAGGAGCAGGACGATGGGGATGTTGTCGGGCTGGCTGATGATGCGAAGGAAATTATCCATGCATGATCCCTCTGGGTGCGCTCCCTCCGGCGCCGCCGCGGCCGGCCGCCCGGGTCATGGGGAGTGAGTATGTATTACCTGGCCAAGACTCTGCAAGCGATCGGGATGGTGAACCTGATGGTTGCCCTGTATGCCGGCATCACCATGGAGCGCGGGATGGCCCTGGAGTACGCGCTCCTGGCGGCCGGAACCCTGTTGTTCCTGCTCGGGCGCTACCTGGAGCCCCGGGACTGA
>JACQXP010000405.1:1427-7417 GCA_016208645.1 Candidatus Methylomirabilota bacterium
GGGTGTGTACGTCGCAGTGTCACGACGAGCGTCTGACGCCACAGATGGGCCGTTTTCAGCAGCCTGCTATCCCTCGGCCTCGACCGTGCGTACCCCCAGCCGCTTCTGTTCCCTCGCCCGCCAGATTCCCATCAATGCCTGGCCCGACCGGCAGACGGCGATCAGCGCGCCCAGGCAGAACAGTGACAGGAACCCACCGAGGGCGGAGAACGCCGCGAAGAGCGGGAGGGTCTCGGAATCCAGGATGGCGCTCATCAGCACGCTGGGGGTCAGCGTCAGGCCGAGCGAGAGCGGCTTGGCCAGCACGATCCGGGCGGCCATCCACGCGATGAAGGCGGTGATGACGCCCAGGACGACCAACCCTCCCACGTACTCTATGAGCTTCTGGCGTCCCGCGCGGAAGGCGTGCTCGAACTCGATCCCCTCGATGGCCCGCAGCAGGGCGCGGGCCAGCTCCTCGCCCTGGCGGAACGTGATGGACTTCTTTTCCAGGTCGGCCAGGACGGAGTTCTCCTTGCCCATGGCCTTGGTCAGTTCCGCGCGGAGGTCCTTGGCCATCTGCTCGGCCTCCCGCACCTTCTCGGCGGTGAGGCGGCCGGCTTCCTGAAGGGCCACGACCTCGCGCAGCAGGTCCAGGCCCCGGCGGTAGAGCGCTGGCGCCAGTTCTGTGGGGCCGGCCGGCTTGGCCTCGGGCTTCTTGACCGCGGGAGGCGCCGCCGGCTTTGCCTCGACCTTCGGCGCGGCTGCTGCGGGCGGAGGAGCAGGGGCGGGGGCCGGCTCCGGCTTGGCTTCCACGGCCACGGCGGCGGCCGGCGCTGCGGCAGCGGCTGCGACCGCCTCGCGGCAGACGACAAAGGTGTCCTGGTGCGCCTCTTCGACCTCGGTCTTGGTCTTGGCCCGGACGAGATTGGGGGTCGCCTTGACGAACTCCGCGTTCTTGGCGATGAAGGACCGCCACTGCTCGGGGACTTCCGCCTCGGGGAAGATGGCCGCCACCGGGCAGGCCGGCCGGCAGGCATCGCAGTCCACGCACTCGGCGGGGTGGATGACCAGTTGGTCCCCACCCTCGTAGAAGCACTGCACCGGGCAGACTTCTACGCAGGCGCGGTCAATGGTCGAGAGGCAGGGCTCGGCGACGACGTAGGTCATGCAGGCTTCCTCCGGGACGTGTTGTCGGGAACAAAGCCGAAAAATATTATCCCGCTGAGCCAGTGTTTGCAAGGAAAACCGGGCCGCTTCGGTCCCCTTCTATGCATCGAGGCGGTGTGAAGGCGGGCGGCCGCACCGGTTGGCGCGATCCGAGCGAAGCAGGACGAGCCAAGAAGAGATCGCAGACGGCGGCTGGGGTTGGACCTCGGCTTCCAGCGAGCGATGATCCGGCACAGAGTGAGGTGCCGTGAGCGACCCCTCTGCCTCAAATCTTTTCCTGAGGAATCGCGGAGTTAGGATAGAACCCGGACTGGCAGAGTCTGACGGAAGGCCAACTTTTTCCTTGACAAGCCCAATATCTAGGGCGTATGTAATGATCCCAACGCAATACTATGGACCAATCGGATGTTTAGCTATCTAACGGTGCCCGCAAGGAACGGAACCAGGCCAATCGGCACCTGGGGGTGGCGGCCGAAGGGAATGCCGCAGAGATCCCCGGGTGGCTCGTCTGCAAACCGCTCGGCTCGTTGGTGACTCCGAACGCAGAAGCTTGACCAACCCGTCCACCCTTGACGCCCAGCGGGGCCGCCGTCACGGCGCGGCGTCCCGTGCAGTTGAACGGAGGATTCAATGGCAGAACTCAGCCGTCCATTGAAGCAGGGCCAGTGGTCCGAGTCCGCGCTTCGAGTCATGCGAGAACGGTACCTGGACCGGTTCAGGAAAACGGCCCCCGGCGAGTCTCCCACGACCCGAGACGTCGCCGAGACCCCGGAAGATATGTGCTGGCGCGTGGCCATGGCGATTGCCACCGCCGAGGCCACCTGGGGCAAGACTCAGGAACAGATCCACGACATCGCCAGCCAGTTTTACGAGCTGATGGTGGACGGCGACTTCCTGCCGAATTCCCCGACCCTGATGAACGCCGGGAAGGACAACGGCCTCCAGTACTCGGCCTGCTTCGTCCTCCCCGTCGGGGACTCCATGGACCAGATCTTCGAGGCGGTGAAGCGGGCCGCCATCATCCACAAGAGCGGCGGCGGCACCGGCTTCGCCTTCTCCCGGCTGCGCCCCAAGGACACCCTGGTGAGTTCCACGGGCGGCAAGGCCAGCGGTCCCGTCAGCTTCCTGCGTGTCTTCAACGGGGCCACCGAGGCGGTGAAGCAGGGGGGCACCCGGCGGGGCGCCAACATGGGCATCCTCAAGGTGGACCACCCGGACATCCTGGAGTTCATCCAGTGCAAGCTGGACGGGGGGATCGCCAATTTCAACATCTCGGTGACCGCCACGGACACGTTCATGGAAGCCCTGGCGGCCGACGGCGAATACGACTTGGTTGACCCCCACACCCACCAGGCCACCGGCCGGCTCCGGGCGCGCGAGGTCTTCGACAAGATCGTGCAGGCGGCCTGGCGCACGGGGGACCCCGGGCTCGTCTTCATTGACCGGGTGAACCGCAGCTCCGCCAACCCGGTGCCGGAGCTGGAGACGATCGAGGCCACCAACCCCTGCGGCGAGCAGCCCCTGGCGCCCAACGATGCGTGCAACCTGGGCTCCATCAACCTGGACAAGTTCGCTCGGCCCGATGATCCCTCGGCCCCCATCGCCTGGGACGAGCTGGAGCGCGTGGTGCGCCTCTCGATCCGGTTCCTGGACGATGTGATCCAGGTGAACCCGTATCCGCTCGACGAGATCATGCAAGAGGTCCACGCCAACCGCCGGATCGGCCTGGGAGTGATGGGCTGGGCCGACCTGTTGATCCAACTCGGCATCCCTTACGACAGCGAGGCGGCGCTGGAGCTGGGCGACAAGGTGATGGAATTCATCACCACCATCGGCCGGGACGAGTCGGCCCGCCTGGCGGAGGAGCGGGGGCCATTCCCCAACTGGGCCCAAAGCATTTATCGCGAGGACCGGCCGATCCGGAATTCCACGGTAACGACCATCGCCCCCACGGGGACGATCAGCATCATCGCCGGCTGCTCGTCCGGGATCGAACCGCTCTTCGCCGTCGCCTTCAGCCACATCGTCGGTGACCGGCACCTGACCTTCGTGAACCCCCACTTCGAGACGGTGGCAAGGCGGCGGGGATTCTACACCCCGGAGCTGATGGAGGCGGTGGCCAAGCACGGGACCCTGCATGCCCTGTCCGAGGTGCCGGAGGACGTCCGGAAGGTGTTCGTCACCGCCCACGAGATCGCGCCGGAATGGCACGTCCGGATGCAGGCCGCCTTCCAGCGACACACGGACAACGGGGTCTCCAAGACGATCAACCTGCCCCAGTCGGCCACGGTCGAGGACGTGGCCCTGGCCTACCGGTCGGCCTACGACCTGGACTGCCTGGGCATCACGGTGTTCCGGGATGGGTGCAAGTCCGGGCATGGGGGCCAGGTGCTGCACGTCGGTACCGCCGCCGCTGGCGGTGGTGCTGGCACGAGTGCCGGGAGCGAGAGGAAGGAGAAGGTAGGAAAGGAAGAGACCGTACCGGTGAAGGCGGAAACCTCGGTCAAGCCGCGCCCGCGCACCCTTCGCGGGGTGACCTACCGGGTGGATACCCCGCTGGGAACCGGCTACGTGCACGTGAATCAGGGGCCGTCGGGCGAGCCCTTCGAGATCTTCCTGAACGTCGGCAAGGCGGGCAGCGACGTCCAGGCAGATGCGGAGGCGTTGGGTCGCCTGATCTCCTTGATCCTGCGCATGCCCTCGCCGCTGTCGCCGCGCGAGCGGGTGGAGGAGATCGTCAGGCAGTTGGATCGCATCGGCGGCCGGCGAGACGCGGGGATGGGGCCGGGGCGGGTCCGCTCGATCCCGGATGCCATCGCCCAGGTCCTGGCGGAGCATGTGGGATTCCGCGAGCCGGGGGTGGAGCACATCCGGGAGGCGCGGGAGGGCCGCGTGAAGGCCACCGACATGTGCCCGGACTGCCAGAACTTCACCCTGGTCTTCGAGGAAGGCTGCCAGAAGTGCCACGTGTGCGGCTTCAGCGAGTGCTAGGCGGAGGCCGGGGCAACCGCAAATGAACGCAGATGAACGCGAAGGTAATGGAACTGACCGAGGCCACGGGGTGTGCAGACACCGGCGATCACGTTGTCCGCGGGATCAATCCAAGGGCTTGAGGATTCACCGGTCATCAGCTCCGGTCCGTGATCCCGGGGCGTCCTGATTGACCCATCAGCGTTCATCTGTGTTCATCCGCGGTTGCATTGATTTGATTGGCGTTTATTTGCGTTCATTTGCGGTTCAATAGGAGGGGGAGAACACACACAAAAGCGAGGAGACGGTGGACGAGGAGTTTACCGACGCAGAGATCCGGGCGCTGCTGAAGAAGGTCGCCTCGGATCGCCGCCGGAACGAGATGCGCCAGCGGCAGGAGCGCGCGGGAGACCCCAAGGACCAATCAAAGGACGGGACCACCACCGAGACCCCGCGCGAGACTCCGCTCGAAAAGAAACCGGCGGCGTAACCATGAATGCGATCCCCGGCCAGGTCAGGGGCGGAGCCTCCTTCTGACCACGCCGGGGTTTTTCGTCTCCCGATGGGGTCTAACCGCCAAGGCGCCAAGGACGCAAGGGGATACGCAGAAGGTTCGGTCTCCGAGTTCTCAAGATTGGCGTGAATTGGCGTTCATTTGCGGTTGCCTTAAGTTCCGTGTTGAGCTTTAGAATCAGCGTGTATCTGTGTTCATCTGCGGTTGCAATGGTTTCTGTCCGTGCCTTTCCGAATTAGCGTCCATTTGCGTTCATCTGCGGTTGCATAGGCTTTTGGAGGGGAGGGCCACATGGCCATCAAATCGGACACGTGGATCAGGCGGATGGCGCGGGAGCGCCGGATGATCGAGCCGTTCGCGGAAAACCAGGTCCGGGACGGTGTCATCTCCTACGGCGTCTCGTCCTACGGCTACGACATCCGGGTCGCCGACGAATTCAAGATCTTCACCAACGTGAACTCCACCATCGTGGACCCGAAGCGATTCGACCAGCAGTCCTTCGTGGACTTCAAGGGGCCGGTGTGCATCGTGCCGCCCAACTCCTTCGCCCTGGCCCGGACCGTGGAGTACTTCCGGATCCCCCGGAACATCCTGACCATTTGCCTTGGGAAGAGCACGTATGCCCGCTGCGGCATCATCGTGAACGTCACCCCTTTCGAGCCCGAGTGGGAGGGAACGGCCACCCTGGAGATCAGCAACACCACGCCGCTGCCCGCCAAGATCTACGCCAACGAGGGCATCGCCCAGGTCGTCTTCTTCGAGGCCGACGAGATTTGCGAGACCTCCTACGCGGATAAGAAGGGGAAATATCAAGCGCAGCGTGAGATCACATTGCCGAGGATCTGATCCGGATCTGGGATGCCTGGGCACGCCTCTAGCATGGGATTGCAGTGGGCGCAGGGCGTGCCCGGTTCCGCCTCTATCATCGGCGGGGATTCTTTGTGGCTGGCAAGAGCGATTGTGTGCTACCATGTTGAACCAGCGCCCCCTCGTGCGAACGAGTGCGCCAAGCCCATCCGGGCCTGGACAGTGAGCCAATGCGTGGTGAAGACACAATCGCCATAGACGGGGCCGGTCGGGATTCGGCGTATCGGGAGGACAACAGACTCCGATCCGAGGATCGGGCCGCGCATTCCTGGTATCGGTTCGTTCTCTCCTTTCCACCCCACCTGGTTCGCGAATACCTTCAACGGTTCGATGTGGATAGCCGCACGCGCGTGCTTGACCCGTTCTGCGGCACCGGCACCACGATAGTTGAGTGCAAGAAGCTGGGCATTCCCAGCGTCGGGGTCGAGTCCAATCCCATGGCCTGCTTCGCCAGCCAGGGCAAGGTGGATTGGGGCGTCGATCCCAATGG
>JACQXP010000406.1 GCA_016208645.1 Candidatus Methylomirabilota bacterium
CATCCGCCGGATCGCGTGGTCCTGGCGGCTTTGGCGCCAACCGCCCACCACGTCGTGCCCCTCGCCGATCTTGTCGAGCAACCGGGGGATCTCCTCGGGGGGGTTTTGCAGGTCGGCATCCAGCGTGACGATCACGTCCCCGCGGGCGTGGTCCAGTCCGGCGAACACGGCCGCGTGCTGACCGTAGTTCCGGTTGAGCTGGATCACACGGACCGCGTCATACTTCTCCTGCAGGCGGCAAAGAATCTCCAAGGATCGGTCCCGACTTCCGTCGTCCACGAAGATCACTTCGAACGGCCGGCCGACGTCCTCCAGGACCCGCTGGAGCCGCTCGTAGAGCAGTTCCAGGTTGGGCTCCTCGTTGTAGACGGGGATGACGACCGAAACGGCTGGACCTCGCCGCCCCTCCTCTTCGACTCTCGACATCGCTGCCTCATTTACCATGTGCGCTCATCCACCTCCTTCGTACGAGTGTACGAATGTACGAGGGTACGCTACGGCACTGCAGAGCGTACGAGCGTACGAATGTATGAGTGTACGCTATGACCCCTCAAGAAGCGGTACGAGTGTACGAATGTACGAGAGTACGGCACGAAACTTCTCCGATCCCCGTCCATTCGTACCTTCGTACCCTCGTACCCTCGTACGCCCTTTGCCTTCCCAGGTACCTTCGTACCCTCGTACCTGCGTACGCCGTTTTCCGTGTCGTCGTACGTTCGTACACTCGTACTTTCGTACGCCTCTCGCTCGTTCCTACCTGAAGATCGTCACCATGCTCGCGATCGTCAGACCAAACTGCCCGATGATAGTAGCAACGTCTCGCCAAAGCGGAAGCGGCCTGTACTTGGGCTCCACTGTGGATGGGGCCAGGATGGCATCGCCGGGCTCCATTTCCCGAACCTTGGTATAACCTTGGATCGCTGAGCCGTCGGCTTTCAAAATATATGCTTCGCCCTTCTCGGCGTCCTTACTCAGACCTCCCGCCTTCTCGATGTAGTATTCTGCGGGGGCCCCCGGCTGGTAAAGGACCGCTGTCTGGTTCCGAACGGCCCCGAGCACCATCACCGCCGAGGGCCGCATCGGGACCGACAGCACATCCCCGTCCTCCAGGGGGATGTCTGAGTCACTTCCCTCGAACTGATCGAGGTCGCCCAGGCGTATGACGATCCGGCCCACGGTCACATGCTGCACCATCATGCGGAGCAGCGCCTGGCGCTGGATCAGGGATTCCCGGAGGGGACCGGCCTGCTCTCCCGCCGCTGCTACGGCGCTGGTTTCGGCGAAGAGTCGCTGCTCCTCGGTGCGGACGAACTCATCGAGCTGCGCCTTCTCCTTCTTGCGCACGGATTCGCGGGCGAATACCGCAGCTTTGGGGTAGGCCTTGTCGGTGAACCCCCCGGCCCGGCAGATGAGCGCGGTCAGCCGCTCGCCCTTGGTGATTGCATAGACCCCTGGCCGCTTCACCTCGCCACTCAAGGTGACCGTCGCCGGCCCGACCACCTCCGACTGCACGCTGATCCTGTCCATCGGCTGGAGAACGATGTCCCGGGCGGGATCCGGTGCCGGATTCGAGGCCGAAACCTGCCGAAGGTCAACAGTGAGAACCTCCCGCGTGAAGTCGGGCTTGACGCGGACGATCTCCACGCGATCACGGTAAGCCTCCGGGAGGACAACGCCCGGCTTGAGGAGATCGCTGAGACGCATGCCCGGCTTCCATTCGTATTGGCCCGGCGATCGGACGAACCCCTCCAGGGTGACCGTATTGTGTAGCCGGTCCTGCCCCGGGAAAACCGTCACCAGATCCCCGTCCCGAACCAGCTCTGATTCTCCTCCGCCAGGGGTAAGACCAAGGGGAAGGTCGAGAAGCACCTTGCCAGCCGTTCCCTGGATCCTCTCCACCTGTACGCGGTCGAGCTGGGCAGTCGGCAGGGGGCCGCCCGCCATGGCGATCAAGGCACCCACGGATGTCCCCGGCCGCAACTCGTAAATGGCGGGTCGCTTCACTTCACCCGCGATCGCCGCAACCGGACCGATCGACGGGACGAAAATCGTGTCGCCCGCCTGCAGCGGCGGGCCAACCGAGCGCTCGCCCCGCAGGAGGAAGTTATACAAATCCAGCTCTTCCAGCGTGCGTCCATTGCGCGTGATCTGGATCGATCGGAGCGATCCCATCTTGGTCGGTCCTCCGGCCGTGAACAATGCATCCAGAACCGTGGAGAACGGACTGATGGTATACGTTCCCGGTCGGGCCACCTCACCCAGAACGTAGACCCCGATAGCTCGGAGTTCGCCCAGGGCCAGGCGCAGCTCAAAGCCGGAGTAATAGCGGGCCAACCTCGTACGGAGGACTTCCTGCGCCTGAGCCAGGGTTAAGCCCTGAAGGGGCACCGAGCCCACCCGTGGGACGAATGCCGAACCTGTGCGATCCACCACCAGAGGTGCGGAGTCATACAGGGCCGTGCCGGGGATGTTCCAGATGTACAGGATCAGGCTGTCCCCGGGCCCCAGCGTGTAGTCCGGGCTCACCGGCAAGTTCATCGCCGGGGCGAGCGATGGCAGCAGGCTTCGGAATGTCTCGTACCCGAATTGAAACAGGTCTCGAGAGATTGACGGACCGGCTGGCGCTGCCCGCCGCGCTCTCTCAGGAGGTGGAAGGGAAGGCGCCTGAAGGAAGGCTCCCTCCAGCGGGGACCGCGGGGCCGCCCGCGCCCAGGCCGA
>JACQXP010000407.1 GCA_016208645.1 Candidatus Methylomirabilota bacterium
AATTGGTGTAGACCAGTACGCGGCCCAGATTGAACAGGAAGTGCTGGCGAAGCGGTGAGGGCCCGGCTCCGGGCGCGAGCTGGCTGGCGTAGAGGCTCACCAGCGGCCCGCACATCCCGAAGCAGTGGGTGCTGCCGAGGAGGCCGAAGAGGAAGGCGGCGACGAGGCCCGGTCCCACGAGCGGGATGCTGGCGCGTGCCGCGTGATGGGAGGCCGCCAGCGCGGTGTCGCTGGCGGCCAGGACAGCCGCCGGGACGAGGAGGAAGCCCGCAAGCCGTCCCCGCCCTGTTTCAGAACTCATGCGCCGGTCTCGGCCTCACGCCGCGCGGATGCCGAGTCCCAGGAGGACGGCCACGGCGCCCAGGACGAGCTGGGCGGCGATGGCCCCACGGGCCCTCCGGGCTGCCAGGCCTCCCGTGTCGCCCTCACGCTTCCAGGCGATCCCCATCCAGACCTGAAGCCCGGCCATGACGACCAGCAGGATGATCTTGACGGAGAGCATGGCCACGAAGCCCCGGCTGAAGGCCATGCCGCTCTCCATCCCCCGGGCCACCACGTTCAGGACCCCCGTGACGACCACGACCTCCATCGCCCGGGAGGTGAGGAAGTGGGCCCGCCTGGCCGCAGCCGCCGCCTGAGTCCCCTCTCCCATGCCCGGCAGGATCGCCGACACCACCACCGCCCCTCCGCCCAGCCACGCGGCGACCGCCAGCAGATGCAACCACACGATCCACGTCGCTGCGCTGATCACGTTGCCCCCAAGAGTAACTGTTCAAGCGATTACGTCTATTGGGATCTGAAACTCGGTCGCTGTCCCCCCGGGGCCGCCCCTCCGGAGCGGACTTACGGATTGCGACGCTACGCCGCAGAGCGCCGCGCGGCATCCGCAGCCGCGACAAAGGCCAGGATACAGAACACCAGGGTGATGCCCAGCGCGGAGGCCATCCCTGGCACTGCGCCGGCCGCCGTGGGGTTTCCCAGATACAGGCATCGGCGCAAGGCAGCCATGCCGTAGGTCAGCGGGTTCAACTGCATCGTCCACCCCAGCCAGGCCGGAACTCCGGTGGTGGGAAAGAAGGCGCCGGAGAGCACCCACATGGGGAGGAGGATCAGATTCATGATGGCGTGGAATCCCTGGGTGGAATCCAGGCGCCAGGCGATGACCAGGCCGAGGCTGGTCAATCCAAACGAGACCAGGAACATGACGGGCACCACTGAGAGGACCGAGCTTACGGTCAAGGACAGGCCGGCGGCCGGCGCCAGCACGAGAAAGAGGATCCCCTGGACCACGGCCAGGGTCGTCCCGCCCAGCGCCTGCCCGAGCACGATACTGGACCGCGCGATGGGGGCCACGAGGACACCTTGCAGGAATCCTTCCCGGCGGTCCTCGACCACGGAGATGGTGGAGAAAATCGCGGTGAAGAGCAACACCATGGCGATGATGCCGGGGTAGACATACTCCACGTAGCTGGTGCCCGGTGGCGTCCCGGGCGGCTGGAAGGATGCCCGCAGCCCGCCGCCGAGCAGCAGCCAGAAGACCAGGGGTTGAACGAAGGCGCCCACCAGGCGGCTCCGCTGCCGGCGGAAGCGCACGACCTCCCGCCAGCAGAGTGTCATCACCGGAAGGACCAGCCCCCTCATGCGGCCGCTCCCCCGTTCGCCTCTTCCCCCCACAGGCGTCGGCCCGTCAGGTGGATGAAGACGTCTTCCAGCGTCGGCTTCCCGAAGGTCACGGACTGGACCTCGCCCGGAAAGGCATCCACGATTTCGCGGACGAACTCGTGGCCGCGCGGCCGCTCCACGCGCAGGCTCCCGTCCACCAGGACGGGTTCGCACCCGAAGCGCTCGCGCAGCTTCACTTGCAGTTGCTGGGGGTTGACGGATTGGACTACGACGACGTCCCCCCCCAGGCGACCCTTCAGATCGTCCGGAGTCCCCAGGGCCACCAACTTTCCCCGGTGCAGAATCCCCACCCGGTCGCATCGCTCGGCCTCGTCCAGGATGTGGGTCGTCAGCACCACGGTGACGCCGTCCTGCTCCCGGAGCTGACCGAGGTAGGTGGTGAAGTCCCGTCGAGCGCCGGGATCCAGGCCGGTGCTCGGCTCGTCCAGCAGCAAGAGATCCGGCCGGTGTACCAGCGCCTTGGCCAGCTCGACTCTCCGCTGCAGGCCCCCGGACAGCGTCTCCACACGGTCGTGCGCGCGCTCGCCCAGATCCAGGCGCTCGAGCAGCGCCTCCGCCCGGGTGTGCAGCGCGGTGCCCCGCAACCCGTAGAGGTGTCCGTGGTGCTGGAGGTTTTCCATGACCGTGAGCTTGGAATCCAGGCTGGGGCGTTGAAACACCACCCCCAGGTGCCGGCGGATGGCGTCCGGCTCGCGCACCAGGTCATGGCCGAAGACGCGCACGATCCCGCCGGTGGCTGGCATGAGCGTGGACAGGATCTTGAAGAGGGTCGTCTTGCCCCCGCCGTTCGGCCCCAGGAGGCCGAAGATCTCCCCGCGAGAGATCTCCAGGCTGATCCCCGCCAGCGCCTCCCGGGATCCGTAGTGGTGATGCAGACCGTCCACCTCCACGACCGGAGTCCGGACGGCCGTCGCGGTTCCGCTCACGATTGTCTGCTCCCCCGATGGGATCTGCGCACGTTCAATGTCTCCGCCTCATCCCGGACCCATGCCGGCCGGTTCGCCCCCCGGTCTCACCAGACAACGCAAGAAGCCGTCTCCCGGCTGGTGAAAAGCGCCTTCAATTTAACACAGGAAGGCGGCATCCGGTAGTGCGACTCCTCGCCCCGTCGCCTCCACGAGCGAAAGTCCACGGAGTCCGGACGCTTCACCCGGAGCGGACAAAGGCGAAGCAGTGCCTCTTGCGCGATCGGTGCTCGTAGGCTGGATCCTGGAGAAAACAGGCGGGACCCCCGGCCCCTGGCCCCTGTCTCCCGTCCCCCGTCAGCGGGATCGCGGAGGCGCGGTCGGGGCGGCGGCCGCCGAGGTCAGGTGGGGCGTTGCCGAATGGTCGGGTAGGAGGGCGAACACCAGGAGCATGCACAGCAAGAGCGGGGTCACGGCGATCAGCCCCAGCGTTGTCCGCTCGAATTTCAGGTGCATGAAGTACATCGCGACCAGGGATGCCTTGGTCAGGGCCAGGCCCACCAGCAGGATGGCGATGAGGACCCGTGCGATCGGCATGAAGATCACGCCCACCTCGAGGATCGTCAACGCCAGAAGCCACCAGAACACGCCGATGTAGTTGGGCTGCGTATGGGCTGTATGCGCCATCGGATTCTCCCGCCTCGCGCTAGAGCAGGTAGACGAAGGTGAACACCAGGATCCAGACGAGGTCCACGAAATGCCAGTACAGGGCGGCGATCTCGATCTGGTTGACGTGGCGCGGCTGCAGGCGGCCCAGGAGGCTCCGGATCAGGTAACTCGACAGATAGATCACGCCCCCCGTCACGTGGGCACCGTGGAACCCGGTGATGATGAAGAAGGTGGTCCCGAAGAGGGACGCCCCCCACGGGTTGCCGGTCAACCCGAGCCCCTCGTGGATGAGGTGGCTCCACTCATAGGCCTGCATCCCCAGGAACATCAGGCCCCCCAGGATGGTCAGCGCCAGGAACTTCCTGAGCCCCGCCATGTCTTCCCGCTGGATGGACGCCAGGGCCAGGACCATGGTCACGCTGCTGCAGATCAGGAGGAAGGTCATGAAGGCCGTCAGGCCCACCCCCAGGACGTGCGAGGGGACCGGCCAGTCGGCGCTCCCGTACCGGAGGGCGCCGTACCCCGCCAGGAGCGCCCCGAAGGACATGGCGTCCGCGGCGAGGAAGATCCACATCCCCAGCTTCCCCCAGCTCTCGGGGGTGAGGGGGGACTCCGCGGGCTCCAGAACTTCCGCGTGGAGTGCAGCCACCTGACTCACGGTGTGTTCTCCTTGTGTGTCCAGGCGAGGCGTCCGATCCACAGGTCCCGCCAGTGAATTCCGTGCGCCCGCCAGTATTGGTACAGCAACCAACCCCCGATGGATCCCGCCACGGCGAACGGCAGCGCCATGAGAAACAGAATGCCCCAGTAGAATCCGCGGGCCGTCGGATCGCCGGCGACGCCGGGGCCCGTGCCGCAGACGGCGCACGCCCGGGCCACCGCCGGAACGAGCCAGGCCAGGCACGCCGAGCCCATCCCCGCCAACAGCCGCCCGCTCCGTGTGCGCCTCATGCGGATCCCCGCGTGGCCCCTCAATACAGGTAGACCAGGCCGAAGAGGACGGGCCACAGACCGACCACGAAGATCCAGTACATGCCGCAGAGCTGGACGGCCACGTGGTCGCGCGCCTTGAACCGGCATCTCGCCGACTGCAGCAGGACGACCAGCAGCCAGACGACCGCGCCCAGCACGTGGACACCATGGCATCCGATCAGCGTGTAGAAAGTGGCCCCATAGGTCCCGCTGGTCAGGGTCAGGCCGTAGCGCACGA
>JACQXP010000408.1 GCA_016208645.1 Candidatus Methylomirabilota bacterium
CCCGGCCGCTTCCAGGATCCGGGCGAAACTGCTGGCCTGCTCCCGCGCCCGCGTGATCAGGATCCGCTTTCCGGAGAGCGGCATGGCCTCGAACCAGCGCAGCTTCTCGCGCAGCGCCACCACCTCGCCCACCACGATCAGGGCCGGCGGCTGCATTCCCCGGCATTTCTCCGGCAGGTCGGCCAGCGTCCCCGTCACGACCTCCTGGCCGGCCCGTGTCCCCCAGCGGATGACGGCGGCGGGCGTCGCCGGCGACCGGCCGTGCTGCGTGAGGCGCATCACGATCTCGGGAAGCTGCCCCACCCCCATGAAGAACACCAGCGTCCCGATCCCGGTGGCGATCTTGTCCCAGGCGATGCCGGTCTCTTCTTTCGTGGGATCCTCATGGCCGGTGACGAAGGCGACGGTCGAGGTGAAATCCCGATGCGTGAGGGGAATCCCGGCGTAGGCGGGGGCCGCCACCGCCGAGGTCACGCCGGGCACCACCTCGAAGGGGATGTGGGCCGCGGCCAGCTCCTCGGCCTCCTCGCCGCCGCGGCCGAAGATGAAGGGATCGCCCCCCTTCAAGCGGGCGACCACCTTCCCCTGGTGGGCGCGCTCGACCAGGAGGCGGCCGATCTCCTCCTGGGGGAGCGTGTGCTGGCCCGCCCGCTTGCCCACGTAGATCACCTCGGCGTCCGGTTTCACGTACCGGAGCAGCCGGGGGTTGGCGAGGTAGTCATATACCACCACGTCGGCCTCTTCCAGGCAGCGCCTCCCCTTGAGCGTGAAGAGGCCGGGGTCCCCCGGCCCCGCCCCGATGAGATAAACCTTGCCGCCCGGTTCACTCACAGCCGCCATCCATCAGTCCACCGCGATGTGCATGCGTCGCAATTCCTCCCGCACCACCAGCATCAATTGCTCGCAGCCAGTGATGGCCTCACGGGCCTGGCCTTCCGTGTACGAGCGATGCGGCACCCCACCGGGGAGGGCATTCGGATAGCGGGTCGGCACGTAGTACTGATCCAGGAGCCGGCAGAGGTCCCGAAGCGACTCCAGGGACGGATGCCTGGAGACAAGGCGATCGACCAGATCTTGTAAAGAATGCCCGGGGACGTAGCGCTCTCCGTCTCCGTATGCCAGGGCCTTCAAGGCTTTCTCAGCCGCCTGCTGACACAGGAAGCAGACCTTGCTGTGGAATCCTTCCCGATGACCGATCCGCGCAAAGGCCAGATCGCTTCCCGCTTCGTCAAACCAGCGACGGGCTTCGCCGGGGCTATCCTTCATAGATGCTAACCCCGTCCTTCAGGAGCTGCTCAATGAAGGGGTTTTCGGCCTCGATCATGTGGGAGAACTCGTCGGGTGTGTACACGATGATTTCCATCGCCCGCCGATACGCCTCGAAGACTCCCCTGAAGCTCTTGAACCGCTCCGGGAACGGTAAGCTGGTGTCCGCGATGATCACCAGGTCCAGATCACTCAAGGCGTCGGCCTCGCCCCGGGCGTAGGAACCAAAGACGATAGCCCGCCGTGCCCCGGTGGCCTTGAGGTGCGGCGCCAGGCGCTCTCGGATCTCGTCGAGTGTCCAGGGCTGAGGATTCGGCATCACGGCTCAGTCCCGCCGGAAGATGGCCTGGAGGATCTCCGTGGCCCCGCGGGCGAGGAGATCCTCCGCCAGGGCGATCCCCACCGCCTCGCCCTCGTTCGCTGTCCCGCGCCGCTCGCCCCGCAGCAGGTGCCGGCCATCCGGGGTCGCTACCAGGCCGCGGAGGAAGAGGTGGCCCTCGGCGATCTCGGCATGGGCCGCGAACGGCACCTGGCATCCCCCGCCCAGGCGGCGGAGGAACGCCCGCTCCGCCCGCACGGCGGTGTGCGTCTCCGGATGATCGAGCACCTCAACGATTGTTGCCATGCTCGGCTCGCGACTCTCGACTCTCGACTCTCGCATCTCGATCCCCAGCGCCCCCTGCCCGATGGCGGGCAGGCAGACGTCCGGCGACAGGAACTCGCTGATCCGGTCCATCCAGCCCAGCCGCTTCACACCCGCCGCCGCCACCACGATGGCATCCAGGCCCTCGCTGTCCAGCTTGCGGATACGCGTGTCCAGGTTTCCCCACAGGCCGACGACGGCCAGGTCGGGCCGGTAGTGGAGCAGTTGCGCCTGGCGCCGCAGACTGCTGGTCCCCACCCGCGCCCCCGGGGGGAGATCCTTCAGCCGGGCCCCCGTCCGCGAGATCAGGACGTCGGACGGATCCTCGCGCAGGGTGACGGCCGCGATGGTGAGGCCCGGGGGCAGGTCGGCCGGGACGTCCTTCATGCTATGGACGGCCAGGTCCACGCGCGCCTCCAGGAGCGCCTCCTCGATCTCCTTGACGAAGAGCGATTTGCCCCCGATGGCGGCCAGCGGGACGTCCAGGATCCTGTCGCCCGTGGTCTTGATCGTCTCCAGGCGCACGGAGAGGCCGGCAAGGGCCGCGCGGAGCCGCTCCGCGACGTGATTCGCCTGCCACAGCGCAAGCTGGGACCCCCGCGTGCCAATGACCAGGGGCTGGGGGCTGGGGGCTGGGGATTGGGGGTCGAAGTCGGGGCTCGCCTCTCGCGGCTCGCGGGTCTCGGCTCTCGATTCTCGGCTCTCGGCTCACGTGTCTTTCTCTTCCAGTCCGAACAGCCGGCGCAGCACGCTGGTGTACAGGTGGCCGTCCTGGAGGGCCGCGCGCCGTTTCAACTCCGTCATGGGCTGGTGGAGAATCTTGTTCACCATGGCATGGCTCATGGCGCTGATGACCTCGCGCTGCTCGGGCGTCAGGTCGTCCATCCGGCCCAGGGCCTTCTGCAATTCGGCGCCCCGGATCTGCTCGACCCGCTGGCGGAGGGACACGATGGTCGGCACCACGTCCAGCGAGCGCAGCCAGGTGAGGTAGACCCCGACCTCCCGGTCAATGATGACCTCGGCC
This sequence comes from Candidatus Methylomirabilota bacterium, assembly GCA_016208645.1. Taxonomy (GTDB): domain Bacteria; phylum Methylomirabilota; class Methylomirabilia; order Methylomirabilales; family 2-02-FULL-66-22; genus 2-02-FULL-66-22. Next base: position 2,934 of record JACQXP010000408.1, read on the forward strand.
CGCTCCGCCTCCCGTTTCCGCTCCTTCAGGTTGGCCTCCACCACCGACTTCAGGTTGTCGATGTTGTAGAGGTAGACGTTATCCACTGCGTTGCACCCGGGGTCAATGTCGCGCGGGTCGGCGATGTCGATGAGGAAGATCGGCCGGTGGCGCCGCTGCTGGATGATGGCCTGCATGTCCTCCTTCTTGAGGATCACGTGCGGGGCGCTGGTGGCGCTGATCACGATGTCGGCCCCGACCATCTCCTGCCGGAAGCTTTCGAAGGTCACGGCGCGGCCGTGAAACTGCCGCGCCAGGGCGACCGCGCGGTCGTAGCTCCGGTTGGCCACCAGGACCGAGCGGACCCCGTCGTCCAGCAGGTGGCGCAGCGCCAGCTCCGCCATCTCGCCGGCGCCGAGGATGAGCACGGACCGGCCGGTCAGGTCCCCGAAGATCTTTCGCGCCAGCTCGACGGCGGCGGAGGACACGGACACGGCCGAGCTGGCGATGCCGGTCTCGCTCCGCACGCGCTTGGCGACGTGAAAGGCCTGCTCCAGGAGATTGTTCAGGATGATCCCGGTCGCCTCGCGCGCCTGGGCGATGGAATAGGCGGTCTTGACCTGGCCCAGGATCTGGGGCTCTCCCACCACCATGGAATCCAGGCTGGAGGCGACGCGGAAGACGTGCCGGACCGCCTCCCCGGCGGTGTAGGTGTACAGCTTGTCAAGGAAATCCGTCTTCGGGACGTTGCGGTACGTGGCCAGGCAGTCGGTGATCCCCTCGACCGCCCCCTCGACGGGCCCCTCCGAGACTGCATACACCTCCACCCGGTTGCAGGTCGCCACGAGCATGCGTTCCACGAGGTCCGTGGATTCCCCCATCATCTCCAGCGGCTTGGGCAGGTCCTGTTCGGGGACGTTCAGCCGCTCGCGAAGCTCGATGGGCGCGGTATTGTGGCTCAATCCGACAACCAGAATTTCCATGACCCGCACTCCGGGGGGGGATCCGGATACGTCACGAATGTCTTCGTGAATTATCCGGGCTACAGCACCCGCCCTCCCCTGAGCAAGCTCACCCCGATCAGGGTGAAGAGCACCAGGCAGAAGCCGATGATGGCCAGGATCGCCGCCTTGCGGCCGCGCCAGCCCGCGGACAGCCGGGCGTACAGCAGCCCGGCGTAGATCAGCCAGCTCAGGATGGACCAGGTCTCGCGCCCGTACAGCGGCAGGAAGGATCCCCGCGTGTACTCCGCCCAGATGAACCCGGTGATGAGCGCCAGCGTGAGCAGCGGGAACCCGAACAGCAGCGACTTCACCCCCACGTCGTCCAAGAGCTCCAGCGACGGCAGCCGGAAGTGCATCTTGCCCGGATGCCGCGACTTCAGTTGCCGTTCCTGCAGGATGTACATCAGGCCCGTGCAGAACGTCAGGGCGAAGGCCGCGTTGCCGAAGATGGCCAGGGCCACGTGCACCCACAACCCGACCCCCTGGAGCGTGGGCCCCAGCTCGGCGATGCGGCGGGGCAGGGCCGCGGCCGCGGAGCCGGCCAGCAGCACCATGGGCAGGACGAAGGCCCCGATGACGCGGTTCTGATAGCGGAACTCGGTGATGAGATAGATCAGGACGATGGCCCAGGCGAAGAAGGACAGGCTCTCGTACAGGCTGCCCAAGGGGGGGCGGCGCAGGGCGTAGATCCGGAAGATGTGGGAGAGGGTGTGGGCGCCGAAGCCGGCCAGGGTCGCGTAGGTGGCCGCCCGCCCGATGCGGAGCCGTCGGCTGGCGATGTGCAGGAGGTAGTGCAGCGTCCCGAGGAGATACCCGAGGAGCGCGAGGTAGAAGAAGAACTGATCAATGGCCATGACCGCCCCATCCGGCTCCCTAGCAGGATGCGGAAAAACCCCCTATTTGCCAGGTTGCTCAAAAAGGTCCAGATGCAAGGCGGCGCGCGATGCGAGGTGCGAGGCG
>JACQXP010000409.1 GCA_016208645.1 Candidatus Methylomirabilota bacterium
ACCTGCACCTCTTCCAGGATGACCCGGAGATGCACCAGCGGGCGGCCAGCCTCGGGCGGAAGACCTACGAGCTCTCGGACTTTTTGGTTCGGGTGCTCGGTCGCGAGGACGTGGGGGCGCGCTTCCCCGGGACGGCCACCTACCATCCGTCCTGCCATCTCCTGCGGGGGCTGGGGATCGCGGATGCGCCCACCCGGCTGCTCCAGCGGGTCCAGGGACTCAGCCTGCACGAGTTGCCCGCGGCGGAGAACTGCTGCGGCTTCGGGGGCAGCTTCGCGGTGAAATTTCCCGAGGTCTCGAATGCCATCCTCCAGGAAAAGATCCGGAACATCCGGTCCAGCGGGGCCGAGATCCTCGTCGCCAACGACTGCGGCTGCCTGATGCACATGGGCGGCGGCATCCGGCGCGGCCCGCACCCGGTTCGGACGATGCACCTCGCCGAGATCCTCGCCGGGAATGGAACCGCAAATGAACGCCAATGAACACGAATGGGATTCCGGGCACTTTTTCAAGCGTCTGACCTTGCGTGTATTTGCGTTCATTGGCGGTTGCCAGGTTCGAGGAGGTCTTGCCCATGACGGATAGCCGGTCGGCATTCATCGCCAAGGCCCGGGGGGCCATCCGGGATCAGCAGCTCCAAGAGGCGCTGGACCTGGCCACCGGGCGCTTCCTCACCTTGCGGGGGAATGCCTTCCGGGGCCTCACGGACCCGGAGGGCCTGCGGGAGCGGGCCAAGGCGATCAAGCAGCGGACGATCCGGGAGCTGGACCAGCACCTGGAGCGATTGGCGACCGAGATCCAGCGGGCGGGCGGCCACATGCATTTCGCGGCGGACGGCCGGGAATGCGTGGACATCCTCCTCCGGCTGGCGAGAGAGCGCGGCGTCCGGTCGGTGGTGAAATCCAAGTCCATGGCCTCGGAGGAAATCCACCTGAACGCGGCACTGGAGGCGGCCGGCATTGAAGTGGCGGAGACGGACCTGGGGGAGTGGATTATCCAGCTGGCCAAGGAGACCCCCTCCCACATCATCGCGCCGGCCATCCACAAGACCGCCCGCCAGGTGGCGGAGCTGTTCTCCGCCGCGATGAAGCAGCAGTTGCCGCCCGACCCGGAGGCGCTCACGGCCGCGGCCCGGCGGGAGCTGCGCCAGAAGTTCTTCCAGGCGGACATGGGGATCAGCGGGGCGAACTTCGCCGTGGCCGAGACGGGGACGATCGTGATCGTGACCAACGAGGGGAACGGGCGGCTGGTCACGACCCTTCCTCGAATCCACGTGGCGATCATGGGGATGGAGAAGGTCATCCCCAGCCTCAGCGACCTCATGGTGTTCCTCCAGCTCCTGGCGCGGAGCGCCACCGGCCAGAAGATGTCGGTCTACACCAGCCTGATCCGGGGACCGCGACGAGCCGGCGAGACGGACGGGCCCGAAGAGGTCCACCTGATCATCATGGACAACGGCCGGTCCCGGGAGCTGGGTGGGCCGCTGGAAGAATCGCTCCACTGCCTGCGCTGCGGGGCCTGCCTCAACGTCTGCCCGGTGTACAAGGAGGTCGGGGGCCACACCTACGATTCGACCTATCCGGGGCCGATCGGGATCATCCTCACGTCCTTCCTGGGGCCTCACCCGAAGAACCTGGGCGGCGCATCCACCCTGTGCGGGGCGTGCCTGGAGGTCTGCCCGGTCAAGATTGACATCCCGCGGATGCTCCTGGACCTGCGGCACGAGGCGGAGCGGGGGCGCGAACTCCCACGCGGGGAGCGGTGGAGTTTCCGGGTCGCAGGGATGATCCTCCGTTCGCCGGTCCTGTATCGTCTGGCCGCCCGTCTGGGACGGATCTTTCAGCGGCCGTTCCTGCGCGACGGATACCTGGAGCGGTTGCCGGGGCCCGGCGCCGGGTGGACGCGGTTCCGGGATCTGCCGCCGGTGGCCGCCCGGCCGTTCCACGTCCGCTGGAAGGAGCTGGAGCGTGAGTCCTGAGATCGGAATGGATCAGGGCAGCTTCCTGGCGAAGGTGCGGGTGGCGCTGAACAGGAGCGGCGCGGCGGCGCCCCGGCCGGGTGCTGAGGTCGCCGGTGCTGGCTGGGCCGAGCGCGCCAGGCGGATTCAGGCGGAGGCGCTGGACCGATGGGAGGAGCTACTGGCCCGGTTCACGGCCGAACTGGAGGCGGTGGCGGGGATGGTGCATCGCTCAGCGGAGGCCGGGGTCCCGGCCCTCGTCGCCCGGATCGCCAGGGAGCGCCAACTCTCCCGCGTGGTCACCTGGCGTGAGCCGGCCCTGGGCCTGCCGGATCTGGTGGCCCATCTGCGGGCGGAAGGACTCGAGGTGGAGGACGGCTCGCCGCATCTCGGCCGGCCCGCGATGTCTGAAGCCGTCGAAACGATCCGAAGGCGCCTCGACCGGGGAGAGGTCGGATTGACCGGGGCGGACTATGCCGTGGCCGACTCCGGGTCGCTGGTGCTGGTGTCCAGCCCCGGGAAGGGACGGCTGGTCAGTTGCCTGCCATTGGTGCACGTGGCGATCCTGCGGCCCGGCCAATTGGTGGCCGGCCTGGACGAGGTCGGCGTGCTCCTCGAGGCGTTGCATGGCCAGGCGCCTTCTGCGGATTCCCCCAGCAGCGTCACCTTCATCACCGGGCCCAGCCGCACGGCCGACATCGAGCTGAGCCTGACCCGCGGCGTCCACGGCCCCAAGGAACTCCACGTCATTGCCCTCTCCTGATCCTGTTCGAAATCGGCGGGGACGCGAAACCAGCAGGGACGAACCGGGAGGAACGGGAAACCATAAGGGACGTAGCAGACTTGTTAGACTTTTCGTATCACCTCTTTGGCCAGGCGTTCCGGGTCAAGACGGCGCTCCCGTAGGTACCCCAGGCCGCGGTCCACGCCCCGCAGGACCGCCATCGCGGTTACGCCCAACGCCTGGGCGACGCGCGTGGCGGGCAGGCCGAGGGAGCGGACCGCTATCGCGCTCATCGCGGCGCGCGCACGTGCGACCGGCCGCCGCCGACTGCCGCCAAGGATCTCGGTCTCGCGCACCCCGAAAGTCCGCGCCATCCGCTCGATAAGGCTGGGGAGGGTCTGAGCCACCCTGGCGCTCCAGCCTGCGGTGGCCTGGGACTCTGCCTCGTGGAGGATCTGCTCG
>JACQXP010000410.1 GCA_016208645.1 Candidatus Methylomirabilota bacterium
GCCGGCCGCCGGAGCGAGCGGATCGTGCATGTCCGTCCGGTCTTCGACCGCGAGGGCAAGAAGCCGCGCAAGGTCGAGACCATCAGCACGGGCCATTACCTCTGAGGACCCGTCCCGCCTCACCGATCCGGTAGCATTGCTCGGCCATCGCCGCAGGCGAGAGCGGGGCCCTGGCCGTCGTCAGGGGGACGGCGGCAGGCAGAGGGGGCGACAGCGGCCGGCTGGGTTCTCACGCGCTGGGGGCCGGCGCGAAAGGACAGGACACATGGCCATTGAAAAGATCATGGGGAGCGAGACGGAGGTGGGCATCACGGCCCGGGATACCTCCGGCTTCGACCCGGTGGGCAGCTCCATCTTCCTGATCAACGCGCTGCCCACGGGCCAGCCCCTCAAGGCCATGTGGGATTATGCCGGGGAGAACCCGCTGCTGGATGCGCGCGGGTTCGAGGTGAGCGGCGAGCGGGAGCGGCCCAGCCAGCAGGACAACCGCGCCATCAACAAGGTGCTGGAAAACGGCGGCCGCCTGTACGTGGACGGGGCCCACCCCGAGTACTCCACGCCCGAGACCACCAATGCCCGCGACCTGGTGATCTTCGAGAAGGCGGGGGAGCGGCTGTTGGACCAGTGCCGCGAGGCGGCCAACAGCAAGCTGCCGCCGCCCCAGCAGCTCGTCGTCTACAAGAACAACACGGACGGGAAGGGGAACAGCTACGGCTACCACGAGAACTACCTGGTGGCCCGCCGCGTCCCCTTCGAGAAGCTGGTGGAGGGCCTGACCCCCTTCCTGGTCTCGCGCATCATCTTCTGCGGCGCCGGGAAGGTGGGGGCGGAGAACGGGACCGAGCCCTGCGACTACCAGATCTCCCAGCGGGCCGATTTCTTCGAGACCTGGATCGGCCTGGACACCATGGCCAAGCGGCCCATCATCAACACCCGCGACGAGCCCCACGCCGACGAGGAGAAGTACCGCCGCCTCCACGTCATCGTGGGGGACTCCAACATGTCCGAGGTGACGACCTACCTCAAGGTGGGGACCACGGCCATCGTGCTGGCCATGGTGGACGGGCCATCAAGGAGATTTCCCACGACACCACCTGCCGGCGGAAGGTCCGCCTGAAGCGGGGGAAGGAGTTCTCCGCCATCGAGCTGCAGCGGGAGTACCTGGAGCTGGCCCTGGAGTACTACGCCACGGCCGAGCAATCCCCCCAGGTGAGCGACCTCCTGGAGCGGTGGCAGGCCGTCCTGGACCGGCTGAGCGAGGACCCCATGGCCTGCGCCCGGGAGCTGGACTGGGTCATCAAGAAGGAGCTGATCCACTCCTACATGGCCAAGAAGGGCATCGGCTTCGACGACCAGCGCATCAGCATGCTGGACCTGCAGTACCACGACATCCGCCAGGACCGGGGCCTGTACAACACCCTCTCCCGCCAGGGGCACGTCGAGCGACTGACGAGCGACCAGGTGATCGAGGAGGCCATGATCGCCCCGCCCCAGACCACCCGGGCCAAGATCCGCTCCGACTTCATCAAGTTCGCCAACGAGCGGAACAAGTCCTACGACGTGGGCTGGTCCTACCTCAAGCTCAACGACCGCTACCAGCGCACCATCCTGTGCAAGGACCCCTTCAAGCCCAGCGACCCCCGCGTGGAGGAGATGATCGGCTCGTACTGAAAGCCGGCCGGCCCCTGCGCATGCCACGCGGGACCCTGAAGCCTCGTCTCTTCTAGCCTGGATACGGTCTCTGCCACAAGGACGCCAGAGGCGCCCGGCGGCCGGGCCCACGACCCGACCCAGCGGTCGGAGCTGGAACATCACATTTCCGGCGGTGATCGCGTAGGCTGGCGTGGTCGGCAGCCCGGCGGCGCGCAGCGCGCGGGCGACCCAGGTGTTGCAGGTGTTGAGCAGGTGGTACGTGCCGCGGGCCAGGTAGAAGGTGCTGCCGGGGTACTGCCCCGGAGCGAGCTTGATGACGCGCCCCTCGGCGTCCCGCGCGTACTCCTCGTGGACGAACCGTGCCAGCTCCTCGAACCCGCGGAGGGACACATCGAGGACCAGGATCTCGTCGGCGGCGGGGAAGTACTCTGCGGGTGGCTGGCTGAACCCGGCGACGTGGAGCACGCTCTCGGTGGGGACGAACGCCGCCTTGAGCGCCATCGCCAGCGTCGGGTGCTCCGCGATGTAGAAGTCGCGGTTGCCCCAGGCGACCTCGAGGAAGGTCGACCCCGGGACGTCGCGGTGCTCGGGCCAGATCGCCTCGGGGATGTCGGCGCGGCGGACGACCAGGCCCGTGTGCCAGCCGTGGTCGACCACCCAGACCGTCTTCGTGCGCTCCGGCGCGGCGGGCGGGTACAGCGAGGCGATGGGGCCGTGGCAGCCGCTGGCGATGAGGACGGCGGCGATGAGGATGAGGCAGACGCTGGGCATTCCCCGGTCCCCTCGGGAATTCTATCTCCGGCCGCGGGGTATGATCCCGCCCCGGCAGGATTGGAACTCGTGACCCTCGACGACGCGCTCGCGGTGGCGATGTGGGCCGCCAACCGCCCCCAATTTCAGGCTGTTCGGTCTGTCGGGTTGGGATTTCCTACAGGGTCTTCGGAGGTATTCGGGCGACCCCCTGCCGCTTCTTCCCGCCCCCGGGGGAAGAGCCGTTCCAGCTCCAGGGCCACCTGGGCGAGGGCCTTGAAGATGCCGTCGCAGTAGCGGCCCTCCGCGAAGTGGTGGCGGAAGTCACGCTCCGCCGCCTCCCAGAAGGTCTGGGGGGCGGCCCGCCGGACCTCCTCACCACCGACGATGGCGAAGGTGCGGCTGGGGGCGGAGACGTAGACGAGGACGGCCGTGGGGCGCTCGTCCTCGGGGAGATCCCACTGCCGGAAGAGGGCCTGGGCGCGGGCCTGGGGGTCTTTGCCCGCCCGCTCGTCAATGGAGAGGCCGATGCGCGCCCGGGTGTGCCGGCCCGCCTCGGCCAGGCCAATCTCGATCTGCTCCCGCTCTACGGCGGTGAGGAAGCGGCGACGGAACAGGTCGAACAGCGCCACGCTGGTCAGGCGCGGTCGGGCAGGACGGCGGTGATGCCGTCCCGCACGATCGAGACGATCCGATCCACCTGGGCCTCGGTGATGACCAGGGGCGGGGCCAAGAGGAGGATGTCGCGGACGGTCCGGGTGAAGAGGCCCCGGACCTCCAGCTCGGCCTTCACCCGGCCGATGACGTTCTTCCCAGGGTCGAAGGCAGCCTTCGTCGCGCGATCCGCCACCAGCTCCACCGCGCACATCAGGCCCAGGCCGCGGACCTCGCCGACGGCCTTCAGGTCCAGCAGGGCGCGCAGTCCCGCCAAGAGGCGGGGCCCCATCCGGTCCGCCCGCACCACCAGGCCCTCCTTCTCCAGGATCTCCAAGTTCCGCAGCCCCACGGCACAGCAGGTGGGGTGGCCCGAGTAGGTGTAAGCGTGCATCCAGCGGTCGGCGTAGGGGACCGACAGCATGGCCTCGCGGATGGGCTCGGAAATCATGATCCCCCCGAGCGGCACATAGCCGCTGGTGATCCCCTTGGCGAAGGACAGGATGTCGGGCTGGACGCCCCAGCGGTCCAGGGCAAACCACCGGCCGGTGCGGCCGAAGCCGGTGATGACCTCGTCGGCGATGAAGAGGACGTCGTGCCTGGTGCAGATCTCACGGACGCGGGGGAAGTAGTCATCCGGCGGGACGATGATGCCGCCCGCGCCCTGGACCGGCTCGGCGATGAAGGCGGCCACCGTCTCGGGCCCCTCCCGGAGGATGGTCTCCTCCAGCATCCGCGCGGCCGCCTGCCCGACGCTCTCCCCGGGCTTCACCCCCTCGAAGCGGTAGGCGTAGGGCGCCACGGTGTGGACGAAGTGGGGCACGCGGGGCTCGAACATCTTGGTGTAGCCAGGGATGCCGGTGGCGCTCATGGTGGCCAGGGTGACACCGTGGTAGGCATACTGGCGGGCGATGATCTTCACCTTCTCCGGGCGGCCCCTGGCTTTCCAGTAGAACCGCGCCGTCTTGAAGGCGCTCTCGTTCGACTCGGCCCCCCCGCTGGTGAAGAAGACGGCGCGGAGGTTCGGGTAGGCGATCTCGGTCAGCCGGCGGGCCAGCCGGATGGCCGGCACGTTGGCCGAGCCCGCGTAGTTGGTGGAAAAGGCGAGGGTCGCCATCTGCTCGGCGGCCGCCTCGGCCAGTTCGCGGCGACCGTGGCCGACATTCACGTTCCAGAGGCAAGATAAGCCGTCAATGAATTCGCGTCCCGTCGCATCGGTCAGGGTGACACCGCTTCCCCGGATCCAGACGTGTGGTTGCGCGTGGTCGGCCGGGTGGTACAGCGGGTGAAGGAGATGCTGTCGGTCCTGGGTGAGCAGCGCGGCGACATCCAGCGTGGTCATGGATGATACCCTCCTGGAGGTGTGCCGGTTGTTGATGCCCTCTCCGGGAAATGGAACGACCGAAACACGGTCATACTAGCCCGACGCTGCCCCGGATGTCCAGACCACCCGGCGATTCTGCCTGGATTGGTTTGCCTTCGTGGGCTATAAGTCTTGGGCGAGCCGTCAGCCATCGGGAATGGGTGGGGTCGGGGGCCGGGGGTCAGGGGTCGGGGGGTGCGAACTTTCGGAAAGGAGCGGGCCTTGGACATCCGGGTCGTGATCGGGGATGTGGTGAAGTTCCGGGGCGATGCCCTGGTGGTGAACATGTTCGAGGGCGTCAAGGCGCCGGGCGGTGCCGCGCGGGCGGTGGACGCGGCCCTGAGCGGCATCATCCGCAAGCTGATCCGGTCGGGCGAGGTGACCGGCAAGTGGGGAGAGCGGACGCTGATCCACGCCCTGGGGAAGCTGCCGGCGGATCGGATCCTGGTGATGGGGCTGGGGAAGCCGGAGGACTTCACCCTGGACCGCGTACGGATCGTCTCGGCCGAGGCGATCATGCACCTCCGGAAGATCGGCGCCCGCCGGGTCGGCACCATCGTCCACGGGGCCGGGACCCAAATGGGTGCCCAGACGGGCCCCAGGGGCTTCAACGCCGCCCAGGCGGCGCAGGCGCTCTGCGAGGGGGCGCTGCTCGGCCTCTATCGGTTCGCCCGATATAAGAAGGATGTCGAGGACGCGAGAGAGATCGCCGGTCTCACCATCATCGAGCGGGATCGGGAAAAGCTGCGGGGCATGGCCGAGGCGGTTCGGCGCGGACGAATCGTGGCCGAGGCCACCAACGCCGCCCGGGATCTCGTCAACGAGCCGGGGAATGCCCTGACCCCCACGGAGCTGGGCCGGCGCGCGAGGGATCTGGCCCGCCGGGCACGCCTGCGCTGCCGGTTGCTGGGCCCGCCGGAGCTCCGGCGGATGGGGGCGCGGGCGCTCCTGGGCGTCGCGCGGGGGAGCCACGAGCCGCCGCGGCTCATCGTCCTCGAATACCGCGGGGGCCGGCGGAACGGCCCGCACCTCGGCCTGGTGGGCAAGGGGATCACCTTCGACTCGGGAGGAATTTCCATCAAGCAGGCCGAGAACATGGAGGCCATGAAGGGAGACATGGCCGGGGCGGCCGCCGTCCTCGCCGCCACCTCTGCCATCGCGCGGTTGCAGCTCCCCATTCACGTGACGGCCGTCGTGCCTGCGACGGAGAATCTCCCCAGCGGCACGGCCCTGAAGCCGGGGGACATCCTGCGGGCCATGAGCGGGAAGACCATCGAGGTGATCAACACCGACGCCGAGGGGCGGCTGGTGCTGGCCGACGCCCTGCACTACGCCCGCAGCCGCAGGGTGAGTCATCTCGTGGACGTGGCGACCCTGACCGGGGCCTGCGTGGTGGCCCTGGGGGCGCTGAACAGCGGGGCCTTCGCCAACAATCAGGCGCTGCTGGACACGGTGGTGGCCGCCGGCCGGGCCGCGGGAGAGAAGATCTGGCCCATGCCCATGGATGTCGAATACGACGAGCTGATCAAGAGCGACGTGGCCGAGATCAAGAACACGGGCGGCCGGAAGGGCGGGGCCATCACGGCGGCCAAGTTCCTCCAGCACTTCGTGGGGGAGACGCCGTGGGTGCACGTGGACATCGCCGGGACGTTCGAGACGGACAAGGAGAAGGGCTACCAGGTGAAGGGCGGCACCGGCGTGATGGTGCGGACGCTCGTGAATCTGGCCGTAGAACTCCTGTCGGAGTAGGCAATCGGGCAATTCGGCGACTTGGCAATTTGGCAATCAGGCGACCGGGCAGTTCCTAGTTGCCCAATTGCCGGAGTGCCGGAGTGCCTGAGTGCCGGCTAGACGACGACGCAGGTGATGGTTTTCCCGACGCCGGTCACCGCCTGGATCTTGGACATGACGAGTTTGCCGATGGCTCCCGGGTCCTTGGCTTCCACGTAGGCGATGATATCGTAGGGCCCGGTGACCAGGTGAGCCGACTTCACGCCGGGGATCTTTGCGATCTTGGTGCAGGCCTGCAGCGCCTTCTTGGGTGCCGCCTCGATCAGGACGTATGCGGCCGCCATGGTTGCCTCCTCCTGGTTCGGGCCTTTTGATCTGTCGTGCTCGGTTTCCCTGGAGATTGGCAGGGCTCAGGTTACGATATCTAAAGCCGGGGAATCCCGCAAGGGAAAAGGTGCCAGAAACTCGTTGACAGGGCGGCCGCGTGTGGGATATTCAGCCGCGGACCCTCCGAATTGGAGCCGTTCCATGGATCCACGGTGCACTGAAGCCTGCCAGGAGATCTTTCTCCCCGCGGAGCATCGGATCGCGGAGCTTTCGGTGTCCACGGCGGCGCTGTTCGCGGACCAGGCCTTTCGCGGCCGGTGCCTCGTGACGTTACGCGAGCACTATACCGAGCTGTTCCAGCTCACCCCGGCGATGCGGACCGCCTTCCTGGACGACGTCACCCGGATCGCCGAGGCGGTGTTCCGCGCCCTGAACCCGATCAAGATGAATTACGAGCTGCTGGGCAACCAGGTCCCCCACATGCACTGGCATGTCATTCCCCGCTTCCGTGAAGACGGCGTGTATCCCAAGCCGATCTGGGGCAGCGAGCTTTCACGGACGACCCTGCGCCCGGCAGAGCGGGACGCCCTGATCGCCGCCATCCGGCGATACCTGCGCTGAGCCGCGGGTTCCACCCTCCCATCCTCTGGATCGTTGGTGTACACGAAACCGTTCGTCCTGGCCAGCGTCGCCAACTTCCTGTTCTTCACCAACCTCAACGTCTACACGCTGCTGCCCCTGTATATCCAGGCCCTGGGGGGCCGTGAGGGACGGATCGGCAGCATCATGGCCATGCACAGCGTGGCCGCCGTCCTCTGCCAGGCGGGGATCGGGCCCCTCCTGGACCGGTGGGGCCGGAAGCCGTTCATGCTCCTGGCGGCTGGCCTCGTGGCGGTGACCTCGGTCGCCTATGCCGCCTCCACCGCCCTCGGCTGGCACTTTTACCTGATCCGGTTCCTGCAGGGCGTGGCCTTCTCTGTCTTCATCACCAGCAACCTGACCCTCATCGCGGACCTGGCGCCTCCCAGCCGTCGGGCGGAGGCGGTGGGCATTTTCGGCGTCTCGGGCCTCGTGACGATTGCCCTGGCGCCGGCCATCGGCGAGATGGTGTTGCAGACCTGGGGATTCCGCACGCTCTTCGTGGCCTCCGTGGTCGTGGCCGCGGGGACGCTGGCGGTGTGCCTGGCGATCGTGGTCCCGGCCGCCTCCGAGGCCGCGGAGGCCTTCCAGGGGTTCGGACCGGGGTTCTGGCCCACCTTCTTGCCAGTCCTCACGGCGGCCTTCCAGTTCGGCCTGGCGAACTCGATCGTCTTCGTGTTTTTTCCGCCCTTCGCCCGCCAGGTGGGACTTCCCCGAATCGGTCCCTTCTACCTGATGTACGCGGTGGTAGCCATCGTGGTGCGTTTCCTGGGTGGCCGGCTGGCCGATCGCTTCGGGCGACGGCAGGTGATTCTCCCGTCGTTGGCCGGCTTGGCCGCGGGGATCCTGCTGTTCAGCGTCCTGCATTCCACCTGGCTCTTGCTGGTGATCGCGCTGGTCAACGGGGCCTCCCAGGGATTCGTCTACCCGGCGACGAGCGCGCTGGCCTTCGATCGGGCGCCCAGCGGGGCGCGCGGCAGAGCGCTGGCGGCCTACAACATGTCCGCCCTGGCGGGCGGCGCTGTTGGGGCCATCGGCTTTGGCTGGGTGGCGGAGCTTCTGGGATACCGCCCGGGATTCGTGGTGGCCGGCCTCATCCTGGTGACGGGGGCGCTCGTGTTCTGGCGGAAACGGTGAGACATGTCACTCCGGCCTCCGGGAGCGAGTGGATGCCCCCCCGGAGGAACCCGCGCCCGGAGTGGGAGTCGTGAGAAGGCGCTGCAGAATAATGAAGACCAAATTTGTAGGCTTGCGCCTCCGCAGGCGATCTGGTAGCTTCACGCGAACCAGATTCCTTCACAATCGCATGATCCCGTGCCCATGAATCACGCACAAACACCGTTGCCCGCAGAGGCGCTGGGCTACCTCGACGCCCTCTACAATCTCGCGCGCTGGCTCGCCCGAGATCCGGCCGAGGCGGAGGATCTCGTCCAGGAGACGTACCTTCGCGCCATCCGCGCGGCCCATCAGTTCCAGCCTGGAACCAATCTCCGTGCGTGGTTGTTTCAGATACTGAGGAATACGTTCTTCACCCTGTACAAGCGCAAGGGGCGGGAACCGGAGGGCATGGACCCGGAGATACTGGACGGGATGTCCGGCTGGGACGGACCGACTGGCGTGGGGGAGCGCATGGCAGGGCCGCCGGATGGCACGGCGGGCCTGGACCTGACGGCGGCGCTCACGCGCCTGCCCGAGGAGTATCGCTCCGTGGTCCTCCTGGCGGACCTCGAGGATTTCAGCATGGGGGAGATCGCGCGGATCATGGACTGTCCCGTGGGGACGGTGAAGTCCCGACTCTTCCGCGCCCGAGCGATCCTGAAGGAACTCTTGCGCGACTACGTGGGATAGCCCGGCGAAGAGATTCGATGGAATGTTCTGAGGCCCGCGAAAATCTCACGGATCTGAATCGGGGACGCCTGGAGGGCGATAGGGCGGAAGCGGTGCGTGCCCACGTGGGGCAATGCGCCACCTGCGCCGCCGCGCTCCAGCGAGAGGTCGAGGTCCGCGCCCTGATTCAAGCCCGGGCCCCGCGGTATACAGCGCCGCCGGCGCTGCGCCGCCGGATCCAGGCTGCCATGGCGCAGCCCCGCCCCGCGGGGTGGTCCGCGTGGCGCACCTGGCTCCGCGGCCACCCGTGGACGGTGGGTTCCCTGGCCGGGGCGGTCGCCGTCCTTCTGCTCGTGTGGGGAGGGACGCTCTGGATGGCGAGGGATCCCGTGTCCCGGCTGGCGGCCCGGGCGGTGGCCGAGCACGTCGAGTATTCCAAGGAGATGATGAACCGGCCGACCCCGGATCCTCCCGCGCTGGTGCAGGAGTTGCGGTTGCAAGCGGGATTCTCGTTCGAACCGGTCTTCCGCGGCGATTCCCATGTCCGGTTGGTGGCCGGCCTCGTGAGCGACCTCTTGGGAAAGCGGGCCGCCACCTTCGTCTATCGGGACGGCTCGGGTCGGTACACGACGCTGTTTCTCATGCCGGAGGCCGGCACCGTCATCCCGGCCGAGAATCGGATGCCCATCGAGACCTTCAAGCCGTACCACCGGGTGACCTCGGGCCGCCACCTGCTCCTGTGGAAGCAGCGGGATCTGGCCTGCCTCCTGGTCTCGGACCTCGACGAGGCCGAGTTGGCTGCGATGTTCCTCAAGATCCGCAAATCCGCATGACGGGATGCCGGCACTAGCCATCCCCGAGGCCATCCGCCCGCCCCAACCCTCCCGGCTGTGAACCCGAACAGTGATGAGCGTTGGCGAGTCGTTGCGATCTTGCCACCGAAAGCCAGGCAAGGGTCCGTCGCCTGGATTGTATGGTTTTCCAGAGCAAGAGCCCACCTGGACGCGGTTTCCCGGTTGACACGATGCGGAAATGTGGTATATTTATTAGAAAGCGATCAAACTCATGTAGTAACCATTACTGATTACTCTCATCCACCAGGCACCCGTGACCCGGCCCACTGGATTTCGACCCCCTGCGTCCGCCCGGCGCGCCATTGCCAGCCGCCTGCGCGCCCAGGGACTGCGTGTCACCGCCCAACGTGTGGCGATCCTCCAGGTCCTGGCGAGGAGCACCGGCCACCCCACGGTGGACGAGATCTACCGGGGAGTGCGCCGGCTGTTCCCCATGATCTCGCTGAACACGGTCTACAAGACCCTGAGCGCCCTCCGGGAACGGGGCGAATTGATCGCCCTAGGCGGGGGCGAGGATGGCGCCATCCGGTTCGAGTCCAATCCCACGCCGCACCATCATGCGGTGTGCCTCGGCTGTCGGAAGATCCAGGATGTGATGGATCCGGGCCTGGACGCGCCGGAGAGATCGCCGCGCCTGGCGGGAGGCTTCACGGTGGTCGGCCACCGGGTGGAGCTCTTCGGGTATTGTCGGGGGTGTCGGGGGGAGGGCGGCCGGTCTCCGGCCAAGCCCCCCGAGGGTCGGGCGGCGCCTCGTCGCCGCGGTCGGCGCGCGCACCGATGAGGCGCCTTCGCCGCGAGACGCATTGCGGGCACCAGCCTGGAGAGAGGAAGGGCAGGGGTTGGACTCCTGCCCGGTGATGATGGCGGGGTCGCAGTGGCATCTTCATCAACGAGTGGAGGAGGAGGTGCAGCCATGCCGAAATCGCTGAAGGGAACCAAGAGCTTCGAGAACCTCAAAGAGGCCTTCGCGGGCGAGTCGCAGGCCAACCGGCGCTACCTCTACTTCGCCAGGCAGGCGGACGTGGAGGGCTACCCGGATGTCGCCGGCCTGTTCCGCGACACGGGGGAGGGGGAGACGGGGCACGCCCACGGCCACCTGGACTTCCTGAAAGAGGTGGGTGATCCGGTGACCGGGATCCCCATCGGGACGACGGTCCAGAACTTGAAGTCCGCGGTGGAGGGCGAGACCTACGAATATACCCAGATGTACCCCGGCTTCGCCAAGACCGCCCGAGAGGAGGGCTTCGAAGAGCTGGCGGAGTGGTTCGAGACGCTGGCCCGGGCGGAGAAGTCGCACGCCGGCCGGTTCAGCAGGGGGCTGGAGAGCCTGGGGAAGTAATCCCGGCCCGACCGCCGTTTCCTGGCCGGGGCCGCGCCGCCGCGGCCCCGGCATCTCGCCGTCCTTGCGAGGACCCACCCATGACGTATCACCCAACGCTTCCCGCCTATTGGGATCCGGATGCCCTGGAGAAAGACATGCGCCGGATCTTCCACTACTGCATTGACTGCCGCATGTGCGTCACCCTCTGCCATGCCTTCCCGGAGCTGTTCCGGCGGGTTGACGCCAAGGGGGAGGATTCCAGCGTCCTGGACGCCGCGGACATGCAGGCGGTGGTGGAGCTGTGCAACGACTGCAAGCTGTGTTTTCCCAAGTGCCCGTACACGCCGCCCCATGCGTGGAATCTCGACTTCCCCCGGTTGATGCTGCGGGCCAGGGCGGTGGCGGCGCGGCGGTCCGGGATCTCCTTCCGGGATCGGATGCTGAGCCGCCCCGAGACCATCGGCACGCTGAGCAGCCCCCTGGCGCCGGTCGTCAATGCCCTGAACCGAAACGGGGGCTTTCGCGCGCTCCTGGAGAAGCTGACGGGGATTCACCGGGAGACTCCCCTGCCCGAATACCATCGCGAGACGTTCGCCGCCTGGGTGGCGCGGCGTGGCACCCGCCGTCCCGCGGGCGAGCCGGCCGGCCGGGTGGCCCTCTTTTACACCTGCACCGTGGACTACAACGCGCCCGAGGTGGGGCGGGCGGCCGTCGAGGTGCTGGAGCGGAACCGGGTCGAGGTCGCGGTGCCGCCGCAGGTCTGCTGCGGGATGCCCAATCTGGACTGCGGGGACGTCGAGGCGGCCACGGCCGCGGCACGGCAGAATATCGGGACCCTGCACCCACTGGTCACGGCAGGCTACGAGATCGTCACGCCGGGACCGAGCTGTGGCTTCATGCTCCGGCAGGAGTATCCCCTCCTGGTGGACACCCCGGCTGCCAGAGAGGTGGCGGCCCACACCGTGGACCTCTGCGAGTACCTGATGCGCTTGCACAACCAGGGGAAACTCGACACCGACTTCCCGCAACGCCCCGGCGCGGTGACCTACCATTTGCCCTGCCACCTGAAGGCCCAGAACATCGGCTACAAGTCCCGGGACCTGATGCAGGTGGCGGGCGCCACGGTTCAAGTCATCGAGCGCTGCTGCGGCCACGACGGGACGTGGAGCATGCGGACGGCCCACTATGATCACTCCATGCAGATGGGCCGCAGGCTCTTCGAGGCCATGCGGGAGGCGGGGGCGCCCATTGCGGCGTCGGACTGCGTGCTGGCCCAATTGCAGATCCAGAAGGGGACGGGCATCCTGCCCCTTCACCCGATCCAGGTCATCCACCGGGCCTACGGTCTGGCCGGGGAGGCGCACTGATGCGGAAGCTCTGCCTTGCGGACATCGCGGATCTCACGGCATACGAGCGGGAGCGGCCGGAGTTCCGGGCCCGCGTCATCGCCCTGAAGAAACACCGGCGGGTCCCCGTCGGCGACTGCATCACGCTGGTCTTCGAGAATCGCGACACGGCGCGATTCCAGATCCAGGAGATGTGCCGCGTGGAGCGGATCGTGAACCCCGAGGCCATTCAGGCCGAGGTGGATGTGTACAATACTCTGATCCCCGAGGAGGGGGAGCTGTCGGCCACCCTCCTGGTGGAGCTGGATGACCAGCAGAGGGTCCGCGCGCTGCTGGACCGCCTGATCGGGGTGAACGAGCGGGTGTTCCTGGAAACCGGGGGCCGTCGGATCCAGGCGCAGTTCGACCCGGGGACCTATCGAGAAGATCGCGTGGCGGCGGTTCACTACATCCGCTTCCGCCTCACGCCGGAGGCCATCCAGGCCTTCAAGGCGGGCGGCCGGGAGATCGCGCTGGTGATTGACCATCCAAACTATCGAGGTCGCACAGTCCTCTCTACGGAGACCCGGAAGGCATTGGCCGAAGATCTCGAGTAGGGTCGCCCCACCCGTCCTGCCCCACCCCTGCGCGCGCCCACCCCGGCGCTGCGCCGTTTGGCGTGCTTGGCCCCTTGGCGGTTAGAGCCTATCGTCTGGGTTCGGCGCAGGGAAGGCGTGGACTACGCCGGCTGCCGCGTCAGCAGCTCCGCGATGGTGGAGCCGGCCTTCAGGCCGGAGCCGGTGAGCGGAATGACGGCGATGCCCTCGGCGGGGAGGCGACCGGCCGCGGCCAGCCTGAGGGCGCCGGCCGGCGCCACGGCAGCCGTCGGCTCCACGTACAGGCCGGCGCGTCCCAGCCGGAACAGGGCGGAGACGATCTCGTCTTCGGAGACCGTGAGCAGTTCCCCGTCGGACTCGCGACATGCCTGAAGGATTGCCTCGGCGCGGTCGGGCGCGGCGATGCGGATCCCCTCGGCGATCGTCACGGCCGGTCCGGCTGCGGGCCGGCCACACCACGCCGCCACGAGGGGTGCGCACGCCTCCGCCTGGATGCCGATGAGGCGCGGCAGGCGCGGGATCTCTCCGGCCTTGAGCAGATCCCGGAAGCCGAGGTACGCCCCGAGGTAGAGGGTCCCGTGCCCCACAGGCAGGATCACCTGGTCCGGCGCCCGGAAGCCCAACTGCTCCCAGATCTCGAAGGCGAACGTCTTGGTTCCCTGAAGGAAATAGGGGTTGAAGACGTGGCTGGCATAATAGCTCCCCTCCGCTTCCTGGCGGGCGGCAGCGGCCACGTCCTCCCGGCTGCCGGGGACGGGGACCACGTCGGCGCCATAGGTGGCGATCTGCGCCAGCTTGCCGCTACTGGCCGAGGCCGGAACGAAGATGCGGCAGGCGATGCCGGCCCTGGCAGCATAGGCGGCCACCGCCGCGGCGGCGTTCCCTGACGAATCCTCCACGGCCGCCCGGATCCCCAGAGCCTTCATGCGGGTGAGCATCACGCAGGCGCCCCGATCCTTGAACGAGCCGGTGGGGAGCAGGAACTCCAGCTTGAGATGGGATCCCGGCAGGGCGGACCAGGGGAGGAGGGGCGTGATCGGCTCTCCCAGGCTGACCGCGTCGCAGCCCGACGGCAGGGGCAGGGCCTCGCGGTAGCGCCACAGGGTCTGCGGGCGCTCGCGGAGGGCGTCGCGCGGGAAGGCGGTCGTGGCCCGCAGGTCGTACAGGCCACCGCAGGGGCACCGCCAGCGGAGGGTGTCAGGGGGCGCCACCGCCTGGCAGGTGGCACAGACTATCTCGGCGGGCATGGGCGGTCAGAGGACCTGCATCAGCTCGCGCGCCTCGGCGTAGCTGGGGTCGATCTCCAGGGCGCGCTTGCAGCAGCGCTGGGCGCCGGTCAGGTCCCCCAACTCCTTCAGGCAGACGGCCTTGTGGTACCAGGCCAGCTTGGAGCTGCCGTTGTAGCGCAGGGCCTCGTTGAAGCAGGTCGTGGCGTCGGTGAACTTCTTCAGGTGGAGCAGGCAGATGCCGCGGTGGTTCCAGGCGGTCAGGAGGCGGCTGGGATCCCGGAGGTCCTTGATCCCGCGGTCGAATTGGGCCACGGCCTGCTCGAATTCCTCCATGAACATGAGGGCCGCACCCAGCTCGATGCAGTGTTCCGGCTCGCCCCGGGGAGGCTGGCCCGATCGTGCCTGGACGGCGGGGCGCCCCAGCGAGAACAGGCTGTCGGCCTGGAGGTTGAAGGACAGATCCTGGACGGTGGCCGCCTTGGCCGCGGCCCGGAACAGGTGCGCCTTGATCCCTTTGGCGGCCAGCAGCTCCTGGAACTGCGGGTGCTCCGTGTCGGTGGCCATCCGCACCAAGAGGTCCGCCAGGAAGCGGGACATCTGCGGCCCGCGGCCCCGCTCGCGCTCGGCGAAGCCCGAGCGCGCCTCGCCCTCCGCGGGCGCATACCGGTCCGTGGGCGTGAACAGGGCGTGGTTGAGCCCGCTGGGCGACACGCCGAGGAACCGGTAGAGGCCTGCCCGCTCCTGTTCGGGCCCGCGGAACTTCCACCGCGCCTCCAGGTAGCCGGGAACATCGGTGGCCAGGAGCCGCGCGGCGAAGGCGGAGCCCAGGAAGCGGAACTTGTTGGGTCCCTCCAGGTACTGCCGGGCGAGGGAGAGGAAGAGGCCCAGGTCCCCCCGCAGGCTGTACCGGTCCATCTTCCAGCGGGGTTGTCCGCCCGGCTCGACCACCACCACGTTTTCCCGCACGAGGTCCTGCATCACAGCGCGCACGTCCGCCAGCGGCTCCCGCACTTCTTTCGCCAGGGCCTCGAGATTGCGGGAGACCAGGTCGAGCAGGGTCAGGAACACCTTGTCGCGGACGTACACGTCCACCAGCCGTTTTCCCTGCAGGGCGGGGTCGAGCCGCTTCAGCTCCCGGGTCACGACGCGGGACACCAGATCGCCGTGGGACGCCAGGACCGCGTACCCAGTCGGCTTCCGCCCCGTCAGGGTCATCTGGACCCAGTACATGAGGCCCTCGTGATAGGCGAGGAAGCGCGGGCCGACATCCGTCCGGATGCGGGACTTGATGGCAGGCTCGACCACCTCTGGAGGTCCGATCAGGCGTGCCCGGCGGAGCAGCGCCAGGATCTTCTCGGGGGGAAAGACGTGGAATTCGCCCTTCCCCTTCTCCTCCATGCGGGCGTACCACTCGCGGGCCGGCCGGCTCAACCCCGAAAGCGCCAGGAACAGCCCCACCAGGCGCCTGTCCTTTTTCTTGTCCAGGGTGTAAGCGGCGAGAAACCGCTTCAGCTCGTCCGGGCCGACTTCGCGCGGGAGGGCGCGGGCCCGGCAGCAGATGGGGGCCTGGGTGGCACGGTGCCTGGCCTTGACCTCGAGATCGGTCCCCGCCCCGCTGACCCGGGCACGGAAGTCGTCGTACCCCAACTCGTCCAGCAGGCGCTTGACGAGTTGGTCCAGGAGCCGGCCCTTGTCCTTGGCGGAACCGGCGAGCACCTTGATCGTCATGCAACCTCCGAATGACGCGCGCTGGCGGGAAGGGTCCAGGAGCCGGGGACCCACCATGCGCCCAGAGCCGGGGCCCAACTCATCGCGCGGGGTCTTCACCCCGCTGTGGCATCACGCGGGGCGGGCACCACGCCGGGGTGAAAGCCAGGACCAAAGGAAAGGCCGTGGGATGATGACGGGTATGCTCGGAGGTCTGTTGTCATTTTCGACCGCAACGACAAGAGGATAGCCTTCTTCTTTCATGCAGTTAGTAACACGGTAGGCGATGGGGCGTCAAGGCAGAACTCGTGCGGCTGAGACGAAAACTCACAGAAAAACGGGGAGTTGCGGCCTCGGAAGCGTGTTGACAAGATATCCCATTCATGGTAGCCTGCACGCCAATCCATGTCTAACTAGTTACATCTAAAGCGCTTTTTGTTTGAGTGCTTGCGAGTATCCGAGCGACTGCATGGTAGGGTCAGTGGCAGAAGGAATTTCGCCCAGGCGCCTCGGCAACTTTGTCTGACATTAAAACGCAGGGCTTCGAAGCGGTCGAATCAGAGATCATGCTGATCCGTGGCAGGGGTGCCCTGTGAAGATTCGCGTAAAGCTGTTTGCCTCGGTGAAGGATATCGTGGGGCGGCGCGAGGTGGTCCTGGACCTCCCCGAGGGGATCACGGCGGCGGGATTGCTCGAGCGCTTCGCCGCGGATTATCCGGCACTGCGCGGGCTGGCCCCGTCGCTCTTGCTCGCGGTGAACCGGGAATATGTCGAGGGCAATCGAATGCTGTCCGAGGGGGACGAGGTGGCCTTCATTCCCCCGGTGAGCGGCGGGGTGGATCTGTACGAGGTCACCGAGGCCCCGCTGTCCCTGGACCGCCTGGTCGCGGCGGTCAGCCAGAATACCTCGGGGGCCGTGGCCAGCTTCCTGGGGATCGTGCGGGAATTCGCTCGCGGCCGCCAGGTCCGCCACCTGGAATATGACGCCTACCCCGAGATGGCCACGGGCACCATGCGCCAGATCGGCGACGAGATCCGGGCCCGCTGGCCGGTGGACAGGATCGCCATGGTCCACCGGATCGGGCGGCTCACGATCGGCGAGGCCAGCGTGGCCATCGCCATCGCTGCGCCCCACCGGCATGAGGCGCTCCAGGCCTGCGCCTATGCCATCGAGCGGGTGAAAGAGATCGTCCCGATCTGGAAGAAAGAGGTCTGGACCGACGGGGCCGAGTGGATCGGTTCCACCGTGGACGAATACCAGGAGCGAAAGCGCGAGGCCGAGTCCCGGTCCCGATCCCGATCCTAGTGTGCGGTCACTCCCCAGAGCAGAATC
>JACQXP010000411.1 GCA_016208645.1 Candidatus Methylomirabilota bacterium
CCCTGTCCCAGGGGGACTTCCAGTGGACCCGGGAGCCACCCGCCAGCTTCGAGCCCCTGGTCGCCGAGCCGCTGGCCGGCGCCGACTTTCTCTGTCCGGATGCCCGAGCCCCGGTCCCACTGTCCTTCCGGACCTCCCCGGACGGATTGCAGCATTGGCGCGGAGCCCCCCTCCACCCTCTTTTTCAGGCGCGATTTGCGATCGGCCCCGTGCTGTCCTTCCGGCTGCAGGGGCAGGCCGTGCGAGGGCGCCTCTTCTGCCTCGACAGGCCGGGGATGTCGTCGGACGACCTGGTGCTGGGCGAGATCGTGGCCCGCCAGGTGGCGGCGCGCATGGACCATTTCTACCTCTTGCAGCGATTGCGGCAATCCGCGGTCATGGAAGAGCGCATCCGGCTGGCCCGCGAACTGCACGATGGCGTCCTCCAATCCTTGACCGGCGCCGCCCTGCAATTGCAGACGATCCGCCGTCTGTTCGAGTGGGATCCACGGGCCGCCCAGGACCGGTTGCTGGAGATCCAGCGGCTGATCGCCGACGAGCAGCGGGACCTCCGCTTCTTCATCCAGGAACTGAAGCCGGCCCCCCTCGGCCCGCCGGAGGCGGATTCCAGCCTGGCCGCCCGCCTGGACGAATTGAGCGAGCGGATCGAGCGGCATTGGGGTCTGCGGGTGGAGGTGAAACTGGAGCGCCCGGAAGCGCGGATCCCCGAGGCCCTGGTACGCGAGATCTACCGGATCGTCCACGAGGCCCTGGTCAACGCGGCACGGCACGCCCACGCCTCGGCCGCGCAGGTCGAGCTGGGCCTGCAAGGAAACCAGGTCCGGATCAGCGTGGCGGACAACGGCCGCGGCTTCCGCTTCCACGGGACGTATGATCACGCCACGTTGACCGAGATGAAACTGGGGCCGGTGATGCTGAAGGAACGCATCGCGTCTCTCCGGGGGTCCCTGGCCATCGCCTCGTCCGAATCGGGGGCGCGCCTGGACATCCTCCTCCCGCTCGCGCCGCCGGGAGCCGGCAATGCCCATTAGCCTGGTGCTGGCCGATGACCATCCCATCATCCTGGATGGGCTGGAGATGCTCTTTCGCGAGGAGCAGGACTTTCAGGTGCTGGCCCGCTGCGTGAACGGGGAGGAGACGCTCCAGGCGGTGCGCCACCACCGGCCGGACATCCTGATCCTGGATATCCGGATGCCCGGGAAGGATGGACTGGCGGTGCTCCGGGAGATCAAAAAAGACGGGCTGCCGACCCGCGCCGTGCTCCTGACGGTGGGCCTGGACGAAGACGATCTGCTGGAGGCCATTCGCCTCGGCGTGCGGGGGGTGGTGCTGAAGGAGATGGCGCCGCAGATGCTCGTGCAGTGCGTCCGCAAGGTCCAGGCCGGCGAGCAATGGTTGGAAAAGCGCTCCGTCGGCCGCGCCCTGGAAAAGATGCTGTTGCGCGAGGCCGGCGAGCGCCAGGTCGCCGGGGTCCTGACGCCTCGCGAGCTGGAGATCGTGCGCATGGTGGCCGCCGGCCTGCGCAACAAGGAGATCGCCGACAACCTGTCCATCAGCGAGGGCACGGTCAAGATTCACTTGCACCATATCTACGAAAAGCTCCACCTGGCCGGCCGCCTGGAGTTGGCCCTGTACGCCCAGGAGCGCGGGCTGGTCTGAAGCTTCTTTCCTCCTCACGGTGCCGACATTCCGCATTCCGAAGAATCAACGAAAAGCGTACGAACGTACAAAGGTACGAAGGTACCCCCAGGCTCAGAATGAGTCGTCTCGTGTCGCAGGTGTACATTCGTACACTCGTACCTTCGTACGCCCCTGGTCCGAGAACCTC
>JACQXP010000385.1:0-2653 GCA_016208645.1 Candidatus Methylomirabilota bacterium
GGGCCCGCGCCAGCTCCACCCGCTTCTGCAGGCCGTAGGGAAGCATGCCGACGATCTTGTCCCGGATGTGGGCGATCTCCAGGAGGTCAATGATCTCCCGCTCGATGAAGTCCCGGTGCACCAACTCCTCCCGCGCCGCCTTGCCGACGTAGCAGGCCCCGGAGAGGATCCCCGCCCGCATGTGCAGGTGCCGCCCCAGCCGGATGTTGTCCAGGACCGTCATCCCGGAGAAGAGCTCGATCTTCTGGAAGGTTCGCGCGATCCCCAGGACCGCCCGCTGGTGCGGTCGCAACGAGGTCATGTCCCGCCCCTCGAACAGGATGCGACCCGCCTTTGGCGGGTACAGGCCGTTGATGCAGTTCAAGAGGACCGTTTTTCCCGCCCCATTCGGGCCGATGAGCGAGAAGATCTCACCTCGCCGGACGTCCAGGCTCACCCCCGCCAGGGCCTGCACCCCGCCGAACGAGATGCGCACGGCGTCCACCTTCAGATGGATCTCATCCAGTGCCGGTTGGCCCATGCGCGACCCTGCCTCCACGTGGCTACCGCTCCGCCCGCATCTGCTCGCCCCGGATGACGATCCCCGAGGGGTCAATCTGCTGCCGAAGGACCTGGAGCTCTTCGGCCGTCGGGGGGCCGATGGCCTCCAGCCGCTCCGCCACCCGCGGCCGGAATTCCATCCCCTCCAGGACCGCCCCCGCCGAGAGCCCCTTCAGGACTCCCAGCAGGGTCAGGCGCTTCGTCTCCCCGTCAAAGCCGAAGAGCGCCTTGGAGGTGACCACGCGCCAGGGACCCGTGTCCCGCGGCAGCCCCGCCTTCTCCCGTCCACCCGGCCCGTCCAGATAGCCTGGGGAGGTCAGGAAGTCCAGACGCTCCACGAACCGGCGCGGCTCATGCTTCATCACCAGGATCGTCTTCCAGCACAGGGAGGCCACCTCGTTCCCCCCGCCGCTCCCCGGGAACCGGCGCGCCGGTCGCTCGTAGGTCCCGCCCAGCAGCGTGGAGTTGACGTTCCCGTAGGCGTCGATCTGGGCGGCCCCGATCATGCCGTAATCCACGTACCCCGTTCCCGCGTAGGCGAAGGCCCAGTTCATGTTGCTCCACGAGAGCGACCGGTAGACGTTGGTCGGCCCGCCCATGGTGCCCCGCACGAAGGGAAGCAGGCTCTGCGGCCCGATGGCACCGAACTCGAAGACCTGGACGAGATTGGGCGTGTAGAGCCGCTCGGCCAACATGGCCACCAGTTGGGGCATGCCCCATCCCACGAAGACCGTCTTCCGGTCCTCCAGCAACCGGGCGGCGGTGCAGATCATGCACTCGGTGTCGGTGAACTCAACCATCTGGCTCATTTCGGATTTCGGATTTCGAATTTCGGATTTGTCGGAAAATCCGAAATCCGACATTCGCCATTCGAAATTTCCCCCTCACCCTGCCCTCTCCCACCTGGGGAGAGGTGTGGGTGAGGGGTCAGTGGTATCCCTCGCGGATCGTCGCGCGCCGCGCCAGCTCTTGAAGACGCCGCCAGCCCACCTTCTCGTCCAGAAACTCGGCGTGGTCCTCGACCCCGTAGACGTACTCGGCCAGGTAGCCCTGCATCTGCTCCTCGGCCTGGATGGCGTTGAGCTTGTCGATGTGCTCCAGGTCCAGCTCGTAGCGCGCCTGGAGCCCCGCCGGGTAGGCCCCGAAGGGCAGGTGAACCACGGCGTCCACCAGGAAGTACGGGAGGGTCGTCCGCGAGGGGTCCTTGCGAAACTCCAGCGAGTCCACCATCTCCTCGGCCGAGACGATCACCTTGCGGGCGGCCATGGCGGCTTCCAGGGCGAAGAGGTTCGTGCCGAAGATCCGCGCGTTCCCGAATGCGTCGGCCTGATGGACGTGCACCAGGAAGACGTCCGGGTTCAGGGCGGGCACCAGGCAGACGGGATCCCCCGTGAAGGGATCGTGCACCACCCGGGCCCCGGAATGGCGCAGGGTGTCCGTTCCCAACAGGTTTCGCACAGGCATGAAGGGAATGCCCCGGGCCCCCGCCAGCATCCGGGACGCCAGGGCCCCGTTGGTCCAGTCGAAAACCCGCACGTGACCCTCGCTGACCGCCCGGCCGATGTAGCTCCCGTAGCCCAGGAAGCCCACGTCAATCCGGCTGGCGCACCCGCCCCCGACCAGCAGGGCGGTCTCGTGCAGCGTGAACTCGGCGCAGACCCAGAGGTCCTTCCGCCTTTGGCGGATGATCTCTCGGACCAGGGCCTGGGGACCACGGGTCAGCGAGGAGAAATCATAGGCGATGTAGTCGCCGTCGGCAACGCAGCGGGAGATCGCCTCCCGCTCCGTCAGGAGCTTCTCCACCATCTCCCGCCGCTTGTGCTGGCGGACCCAGTCGCGGAAATCGTCCGGGTGGGTGAACCGGATCTCCGCCTGACCTTGAAGCAACGTCTCCATGACCTTGCCTTGCCTGATTTCGAATTTCGGACACCCAGAGGGTACCCGAATTTCGGATTTGAAAATTCGAAATCCGAAATCCCTGCCTGCGCCGCGACCGTCGCCTGTCTGCCGTGTCCGGCACAGGCAGGCGGCAGGCAGGCGCAATCCGAAATCCGAAATTTTCAGAGGATCCCTCTCTTCAGGTATCCCGCCAGCTTCGTGGGCCCGAGGCCGA
>JACQXP010000385.1:2685-6247 GCA_016208645.1 Candidatus Methylomirabilota bacterium
GACGTACGCGTTGTCCTGGCCGGCCGGGCGGCACGCCCACCTCATGCGGGGAGGCGTCCCCGTCGCCTTCCACGGTTGCCCCTGCATGGGCAGCTCCCCGTAGATCGGGTCGTCCACCGTGGTGAGGGAGCCCCGCTGCCACCAGTGGCTCTCCTGGAACGTCTCCGCCGGCGAGTTCACCCGGCCGGTGGCCACCGTCCCGGGGCCCCGGCGATTCAGCATGTAGTCCTGCACCTTCTCCAGGATCTCCTGGGAAGTGTACTGCCGGCTCCAGGCCTCCACCTCGCCGTGCAGGGCCAGGCGGTTGTGGGCGCGCTTAACGGATGTGTCGAAGCGGGGATCCTGCCGCAGTTCGGGCCGCCCCATGATGTTGGTGAGGCCGGTGAAGTTCACGTCGGAGAAGCCGGCGATCATCTGGTAACCGTCCTTGCAGCGGACGAAGTTGTAGACCGACACGGCCGTGTCCACCACCCCCACCCGCTCCCGGATGACGCCCGCCTTGTCGTAGTAGAGGACCATGTCCTCCAGGAACCGCATGAGGGCCTCGGGGGGGCTCACGTCCACGAGTTGCCCCTCGCCCGTGCGATGGCGGTGCTGAACCGCCGTGAGGATGCCAAAGGCGGCCCAGGCGCCCCCCGCGTACCAGGCCATCCAGTTCCCCGCCCTGGTCGGCGTCTCATACGGCTGCGGATGCTTGGGGTCGGCCACCGGCTCCCCGGTGATGTAGACCAGCCCGGAGAGGGCCTGGTCGGTCACGTCATAGTCCGGCTGGTTGGAGCGGGCGGCCGCCTTGGGGCCGAACTGGCCGTAGGTAGTGATGGCGGCATGGATCAGGCGCGGGTTCGCCCGGCGAAGCTGGCGATAGCCGATCCTCCACCGGTCCATCCGTCCCGGCGGATATGTCTCGATCACCACATCCGCCTTGGCGGCCAGCCGCTGGAACAGCCGGCGTCCCTCCGCGTTCTCCAGGTTGCAGGTGATGTGGAGCTTGTTGCGACCCTCCACAAGATAGCCGAGACCTGCCCCCTTATGCTCCAGGCCGAAGGGAGAGAAGCGCCGCAGGACATCGCCACCCGGCGGTTCGATCCGGACTACCTCGGCCCCCCATTCTGCCAGGATGGAGGAGCAGAAGGGGCCGGCCATGCTCCCGCTGCTCACGTCCAGGACCAGGAGGTCAGCCAGCGCCTCGGGCATCTCGAACACGCCGGCTGGCTCGGTCTGCGGGCGGATCCAGTCCACCCACTCTCCGCCCTGGACCGGCACCTCATCATTCAACTGCTGATACTGTTTCCCCATATCCTCAGCCACACACGGTCAAAAGATCTCCCCCTGTCCCGGCCTCCAATCATCCGGTGGCTTGGCCCCGACCCGATCGCCCCACTTCCCAATGACCTTCTTTTCCTCCAGCGCGCGGATCTGCTTGGACGTCAACCCCAGCAGCTTTCGGAATACGTACTCGTTGTGAAACCCGACGGGCCGGGCCGCCCACTTGATCCGGCCCGGGGTCCGCGAGAGCTTCGGCGCTGGACCGTACTCCACCATGTCGCCGTACACCGGGTCCTCGTACTCCCACACGGCCCCGCGCGCCCTCAGATGGGGGTCCCCCCGATGGTCCTTCGCATTCTGGACTGGAGCGGCGGCAAAGCCGAACTTCTGTCCAAGGCCCACCAGCTCCTTCACCCTCCGCGTGAGCACCCACGCCGCGATGATCCCGTTCAGCGCGAGATTGTGCTCGTCTACCAGACGCGCCGCCAGCGTGGCAAACCGCCTGTCCTTGGCCAGCCCCGGCCGCTTCATGGCCCTGCACAGCCCCGTAAATTCCTCATCCCGGCCCGCCGCGATTGCCACCAATCCATCCCGGGACGGGAAGATGTCCGACGGGCTGATGGCCACGTCCCGGTTGCCGGAGCGCTGTCGCTCTTTCCCGGTCAGGCCCTGGTAGATCCAGGTCCAGTCCATCGTCCGGATCAGTCCCTCGGCCTGCGAGTATTCCAGGAACTGGCCGCGGCCGGTCCGCTGGCGGTAGTGCAGGGCTGCCAGGATGGCGATGCAGTTCATTAGGCCGCCGAAGTAGTCGCCCAGGTAGATGCCGCTCTTCATCGGCGAGCGTCCCGGGAAGCCGGTGATGCCCGCCAGGCCGCTGGCGGCCTGCGCCAGCAGGTCATAGGATGCCCGGCCGACCGAGAAGGGCCCCCACTGGCCAAAGCCCGTGGCAGCCAGGTAGATGATCCGCGGGTTGATCTGGGAGAGCTGGCGGTAGCCCAGCCCCCAGCGATCCATCGTCCCGGGCCGGACGTTCTCCACCACGACGTCCGCCTTGGCCGTGAGCTTGCGGAACAGCTCCTTACCCTCGGTGCGGTGGACGTCTACAGCCACCTGGTACTTCCCGTGGTTCTGGGGGGTGAAGCCGAAGCACAGGTTGCGCCAGTACCAACCGTTGGGCGGCACGTAGCGCATGGTATCGCCCGACCCGGGAAGCTCGACCTTGATGACTTCGGCCCCGAACTCCCCCAGGAAATCCGGCGTGGAAGGTCCCAGGATCAGCGTGCACAACTCAATGACGCGGATGCCCTTGAGCGCCTCTGGCTTGTCGAAGACCTGGCGGATGTCGAAGGCTCTCTGCGTCCAGGCAACATACGAGTCGGCCATCACCGTTCCAATCGCGGTCGCACCGTGAAACGTGAGACTCTCCGACACGTCCGCTCCCGTTTCACGCCTCCCGTTTCACGTTTCACGTCTCACGTTTGAGCAATCAAAGACCCGCCTTCTTCAATACCTCCTCGACAGCCGAATACGGATCGGTCTCCCGTGCCGCAATCCGCTCGATCAGGCGATCCAGGGTGCCGTTGCCTGCGACCTTCTCGATGACCCGGGCTGTGACCCGCTCCTGGAGGAGTTCCCGGAAGACCCAGTGGCTGCGCTCCTTCCATTTCTGGCGGCGCCCCTCGTCCTCCTGCAGGAAGGCCTGGTGCGTGAGGATCGCCTCGGTCAGCTCGCCGACCCCCTCGCCCCTCACCGCCACGGTCTTCAGCACCTTGGGCTGCCAGCCCTCGGTCGCCTTCCCCAGGTGCAGCATCATCTCGATCTCCATGACGGTCTTGTCGGCGTTCTCGCGATCGGCCTTGTTCACGACGAAGAGATCCCCGATCTCCATGACGCCGGCCTTGATGGCCTGGATCTCGTCGCCCATCCCGGGGACCGCCACCACGACGCTGGTGTGGGCGGCCCGCACCACCTCCACCTCGTCCTGGCCCACCCCCACGGTCTCGATGAGGATGTAGTCCTTGCCCGCGGCGTCCAGGACGTCCACCACGTCGTTGGTGGCGCGTGCCAGGCCTCCGAGGTGCCCCCGGGTCGCCATGCTCCGGATGAACACGGACGGGTCGAGGCTGTGGCGCTGCATGCGAATCCGGTCGGCCAGGATGGCGCCGCCGGTGAACGGGCTGGTGGGGTCCACGGCGACGATGCCAACCGTTTTGTCGCGGCGACGCAACTCCTCCGTGATCCGGTCCGTGAGGGTGCTCTTGCCGGATCCGGGCGGGCCGGTCACCCCGACGACATA
>JACQXP010000386.1 GCA_016208645.1 Candidatus Methylomirabilota bacterium
GCCGAGTTGATCCTGACGGGGAAGACCTCGATTGACATCAGCCCCTTCGGTCTCGACCGGTTCCGGACGGGGCGGACCGTGCTGGAACCGATGACGATGCATCAGGCCTAGGGGCTGCGGTTCGAGGTTCGAGGTGCTGCGGTAAGGAAAGGTTCAACGTACTGCGATCCAAGGTGCTGCGGTTGACTACACCAACCTCGAACCTCGGTAAAGAACGGTTCGAGGTGCTGCGGATGAGAACACGAACCGCGAACTTCGAACAGACAACCTCGAACTTCGAACCTTGAATGCCTTGACCAGAAGGAGGCCGCCATGGCGAAGATCGAGCGGTTCGAGGACATCGAGGCCTGGAAGGAAGCACGGAAGCTAGCGCGCGATATCTATGAGGTCACGAGGCGGGGCGGGTTCCGACAGGATCGGGATCTGCAGGATCAGTTACGACGAGCCGCCGTGTCGGTCATGGCAAACATCGCCGAGGGATTCGATGCCGGATCGACCCAGGAGTTCCAGCGATTCCTTCTCTACGCGTTGCGATCGAGCTCCGAGGTGCAGTCTCACCTCTACGTCGCATTGGACCAAGGCTATCTGGACGACAAATGGTTCGCACTGCTGTATGATCGGTCACGATCTGTGAAAAATCTCATCGGCGGGTTTCGCCGGTACCTGCGATCGGCCACACTTGCCCGTTCGGGAAGTCGCACTTCCACTTCAACCGCCAGGCTCGAATCTCGAACGGGAAACCGCTAACCGTGGCTCCAGAACCTCGAACCATGAACCTCGAACCGTGAACCTCGAACCTCGAACCGTGAACCTCGAACCGAAGATCCTCCTGATGTCGGACCTGGAGCTGGACCGGGCGCGCGCCCAGGCCGCCGTGGATACGGTCCTGCCGATCCGGCGGTACGAGGACCGGGCCAAGGCGGCGGGCCTCGAGCGTCCCGGGGTGGCGGACGCGCTCTGCGAACTGCTGGAGGAGCGGCTAATCCGCAGCCTCCTGGTGCCGGGGGGCTTTGCCGTCGAGTACGCCGACCGGCTCCGCGAGCGAGGACTGACCCTGACGGTCAAGCCGGAGCCGTTCTTCGAAGGGCGGCTGGTGAAGTCGCCCAGCGAGGTCGAGGCCATCACGGCCGCCCTGCGGCGAACCGAGGCCGCCATGGATGCGGCCGTCGGGGCGATCCGCGAGGCCGAGGTGCGCGACGATCTGCTCTGGTGGCAGGGGAGGGTCCTGACGGCCGAAGAGATCAAGCGGCTCATCGCCAGGCAGCTCCTGGATGACGGCCTGATCGCCCAGCACACCATCGTCGCCTGCGGCGAGGATGGCTGCGATCCGCACAACGAGGGGAGCGGCCCGCTGCGGCCGGGGCGTTCCATCATCATTGACATCTTCCCGCGCGATATGGAGACGCGCTATTTCGGAGACCTGACGCGGACCGTGGTCAAGGGCCGCGCCCCGGAGGCGCTGCGCCGGATATACCACGCCGTCCTGGCGGGACAGGAGTGCGCCTTCCGGTCCATCCGGGACGGGGCCGAGGGCGAGGTGGTCCACCAGGCGGTCCAGCGGACACTGGAGGAGAATGGATTCCAGACCGGCGAGGTGGACGGCCGGATGCAGGGCTTCTTCCACGGAACGGGCCATGGCCTCGGCCTGGACATCCACGAACTGCCGAGGGTCTCGAAGGCGAAGGCCACGCTCCGCGCCGGGAATGTTGTCACGGTCGAGCCCGGGCTGTATTATCCCGCTGTGGGAGGCGTCCGCATCGAGGATGTGGTCGTGGTGACCGAGGGTGGGTGCCGGAACCTCACGAAGTATCCCAAGGAGCTGGAGGTCTAGATGCCGGATCTTCGCTACCGGACCTTTCGCATGAAGGTGTACGCGCGCCTGTGCCCGCCGGACCTCACGCCGCAGGAGCGTGAAGGATTCGTGACCCTCCTGGACCGGATGGACGAGGACGGGATGGAGGGCTTCTTCGACGAGCGCCCCCTGGAGCCGCAGATCAAGCGCGTGGTGCGGATCCTGAAAGAGGCGCGGGATCTGGGAGACCGGATCAACGTGCTGGACCGCACCCTGCCGGTGCTTCCCCACGCCGAGATCACGGAGTACTATATCCGTCTCCGGGCGTTGGGGAACGAGATCGGGGATCTCGAGGCGGCCGGGATCCTGAAGTAGGAAGGAGCGGCCGTGGCGAAAGCCTACCAGGGGCCGAGCCTGTACGGCGTGTGCTTCGGTACCCTGTGGATCGCGATGCTGCTGGGGCTTTTCGGGACCATGCTGTCTGCCTATGGCAGACTGTGGGGCGTGGCGGGATTGGCGTTCGGCATGGCCTTGCTCCCCATTTCGGCCCCGGCCTATCCGATCATCTCCTGGTACACTGGCACCGGGTTCCCGTGGGTATGGACCATCGGCCTGGTGCTGTCCATCGCGATGGGAAATATCCTCCTCCGGGATTGAGGACGACACCTTGACGTGAACGTGAGAGTTTGGTATATTCTGGACGGCTTCACTCGCGTATTCGCGCCGATGAAATTTGGGTGGACCGCCAGATGGCAGACGGAAAGCGCGAGGGAAATAACGGGCGACTCATGCGCATTGGCGATCTCGCCAGAAAGGCCGGGACGACCATGCGCACGATCCGCTACTACGAGCAGCTCGGGTTGATCGCCCCCGCCACCCGGACCAAGGGAGGGTTCCGCCTCTACGAGGAGGACGAGCTCCGGAAGCTCCGTCTGATCAAGAACCTCCAGCTCGTGGATACGCCCCTGGCGCAGGTGAAGGCTTTCCTGGATCAGCGCCAGCGGGGGCGGGTGGCCTCGGACATTGCCCCGGGCATCAGCCGATTGCTTCAGCAGCAATTGCGGGAGGTGGAGAAGCGCATCGCGCAGTATGGGGCAATGCAGGCCTCGCTCCAGGAGACGATCGAGATCCTGCGCTGTTGCGCGGACTGCTCGCTCGAACCGGGCCCCGAGGTGTGTCCTCGTTGCCCGGTGATCACGTCCCGCCCCGGGATCCCCCTGCACATGCAGGCGATCATCGAGGCGGCGTGACGACGAGTCCGGCAATCCCGCGTGTCGCAACAGGAGTGTGGGAACCCGCGGGGCGCCCCGGCCTTGACAGGGTCAGGCGGGGGGGCCCCTGATTCGGACAACACCATAGGACGACAGGAGGAGAGCGCACATGATCACCGTGACATCCCTGGCCGCCGAGAAGATCAAGGGGATCAAGGCTGCCCAGGCCGCCCCGGCCGAGGTCGGGCTCCGCATCCGGGTGGTGGGGGGCGGCTGTTCCGGCTTCCAGTACCAGTTGGCCTTCGACGCCCCCCAGCCCGACGACCAGGTCTTCGAGCAGGACGGGGTGACGGTCCTGGTAGACCCGAAGTCCTTCCTCTACCTCAGCGGGACCGAGCTCGACTACGTGGACGGGCTCACCGGGGCCGGCTTCACCATGAAGAACCCCAACGCCAAGGGCTCCTGCGGCTGCGGGTCCAGCTTCACGGCGTAGGACGGCGGATCCCGGTTTGTTCGCGTGGACCTTCGGGGGGGTGCCCGGGGGGTAGCCTGTCCAGCCTGCCCATCCGGAACGCGGTCGCTACGCTTCGGCATCGTGGGCAGGCCGGGGTGCTGGACGAGCCGGGGGCGATCGGGCCAGACCGCCATCGCCGTCTAGCCAGGATTATTCATTCACGAAGGCGCCCTGGCACCCTCACCCGCGCCCTCTCCCACACCCAGAGGGTACCCGGGAGAGGGGCACAATTCTTGATGCCCTCTCCCCACCGCAGGGACAGAGTGAGGGGGCAGCCCCGAGGCACGACGCCAGTTCACGAATAATCAGGGCTAGGTGTTTCGCGCAGTCGCAGAGGAATGTCTGCGTTGGATCATCCCTCTGAAAGGGGGCACGCGATGCGCACGGAGTTGGCGACCGCGCCGGGGGTCAGCGCGGCGGAGGTCGCCGAGGTCGAGCGGGGCATCCTGCTCACCTCGCTGGACAAGATGGTGAACTGGGCCCGGCGGTCCTCGATCTGGCCGGCCACCTTCGGGCTCGCCTGCTGCGCCATCGAGATGATGGCGACGGGCGCCTCCCGATTCGACCTGGCCCGCTTCGGGGCCGAGGTCTTCCGGGCCTCGCCGCGCCAGGCGGACCTGATGATCGTGGCCGGCCGGGTGAGCCGGAAGATGGCCCCGGTCCTGCGCAAGATCTACGACCAGATGCCCGATCCCAAGTGGGTGATCTCCATGGGGGCCTGCGCATCGTGCGGCGGGGTCTTCAACACCTACACGATCGTACAGGGGGTCGACCAGGTGGTCCCCGTGGACGTGTACGTCCCCGGCTGCCCGCCGCGGCCGGAGCAGCTCATCCACGGGATCATGCTGCTGCAGGAAAAGATCACAAACGAGCGGCACAGCCGGAAGGACCTGATCAGCCTGCCATGGGAGAGTGCCCGCGCCTGAGGGCGGGCCGGGGATCGGTTGGCGGTCCAGTTTCACCGAACGGCGGAACACGGGGCAGCCCCGGGCGGTAGCTTCGCGTGAGGGGACGGGCGGAGAGGGAGAGCCGGTTTCGGGAGGGGGAGGGCCTGGCGGCCCGGCCCCCGCAATCAACCGCGGGGTGAAGAGGAGCGCAAGGAACCCATGACAGTCGAGACGCAGGCGGCGGTCCCAGCACCCACCAAGCGACGCGAGCAGCGGGAGAGCGTGGTCATCCGGTTTGCCGGGGACTCGGGCGACGGGATGCAGCTGACCGGCATGCAGTTCACCAGCGAGTCGGCCCTGGCGGGAAACGACATCGGGACCCTGCCGGACTTCCCGGCGGAGATCCGGGCGCCCGCGGGCACGCTGGCGGGGGTGAGCGGCTTCCAGCTCAACTTCAGCAGCCTGGAGGTTTATACCCCCGGGGACAACCCCGACGTGCTGGTGGCGATGAACCCGGCGGCACTGAAAGTGAACATCGGGGACCTGAAACCCGGCGGCATCCTGCTGGCCGATCAGGACGGGTTCGACGCGGGCAACCTGAAGAAGGCCGGCTACCCCACGAACCCTCTGGAGGACGGCTCGCTGGCGAAGTATCAGGTCATCGTGGTGGACATGACCGGGATGACGCTGAAGGCCGTGGACGACCTGAAACTCTCCAACAAGGTCGCCAGCCGGTGCAAGAACTTCTTCGCCCTGGGGCTGTGTTCCTGGATGTACAGCCGCCCGATCGAGCCGACCCTGAACTGGATCCAGGACAAGTTCAAGAAGACTCCCGAACTGGTGGAGGCGAACGCCCGGGTGCTGAAGACCGGGTATCACTTCGGCGAGACCACGGAGCTGTTCGCGGTCCAGTACGAGGTGAAGCCGGCCCGGATCGCCCCGGGCAAGTACCGGAATGTCACCGGGAACACGGCCCTGGCCCTGGGCCTGCTGGCGGCCGCGAAGAAGGCGGGCCTTCCTCTGTTTCTGGGGAGCTACCCCATCACCCCGGCCAGCGACATCCTGCACGAGCTGGCACAGTACAAGAACTTCGGGGTGTACACCTTCCAGGCCGAGGACGAGATCGCCGGTGTCTGCTCGGCCCTGGGGGCTTCCTTCGGTGGAGGCATCGGAGTGACAACCAGCAGCGGACCCGGGATCGCCTTGAAGCAGGAGGCGATCAACCTGGCCGTGATGGTCGAGCTCCCCCTGGTCATCTGCAATATCCAGCGGGGCGGACCCAGCACCGGCCTGCCGACCAAGACGGAGCAAGCCGACCTGTACCAGGCCATCTTCGGCCGGAACAGCGACTCGTCGCTGCCCGTCCTGGCGGCGGCGACCCCCGGCGATTGTTTCAA
>JACQXP010000387.1 GCA_016208645.1 Candidatus Methylomirabilota bacterium
CCATCACGCCACCCCCCCAGTGGCGCCGGAGATCTTCGAGGCCATGCGGCCCTATTTCCTGGAGCGGTTCGGCAACGCGGCCTCGCGGAATCACGCCTTCGGCTGGGCGGCCGAGTCGGCGGTCGAGGCTGCGCGGTCGCAGATCGCGGGGCTCATCGGCTGCAAGCCCGTCGAGCTGGTCTTCACCTCGGGGGCCACCGAGTCGGACAACCTGGCCATCAAGGGGGTCGCCCAGGCCTACCGGGAGAAGGGCACCCACATCATCACCTCGCAAATCGAGCACCACGCCGTCCTGGACTCCTGCAAGCGCCTCCAGAAGGATGGCTTCCAGGTCACCTCCCTTCCCGTGAGCCGGGACGGCCTGGTGGACCCGGCCGACGTGGCCAAGGCCCTCACGCCCAAGACCATCCTGGTCAGCATCATGCTGGCCAACAACGAGATCGGAACCATCCAACCACTGGCGGAGATCGGCCGCCTCTGCAGGGAGCGCGGCGTCCTGTTCCACAGTGACGCCGTCCAGGGGGTGGGGAAGATCCCCGTCAACGTGGACGCGCTCGGACTGGACCTCATGTCCCTGACCGCCCACAAACTGTACGGACCCAAGGGCGTGGGGGCGCTTTACGTCCGGATGGGGAAGCCCCGGGTCAAGCTGGTGGCGCAAATGGACGGGGGCGGCCACGAGAAGGGACGCCGAAGCGGCACGCTCAACGTCCCGGGGATCGTGGGACTCGGCAAGGCCTGCGAGCTGGCAGGGCAGTTGATGACCGGCGAAGCGGCGCGGCTCACCGCCCTGCGGGAGCGGCTGTGGGCCGGGATCAGGGCGCGCCTGGACCATGTGCATCTGAACGGGCACCCGATGCTCCGCCTCCCCGGCAACCTGAACGTGAGCTTCGAGTACGTGGAGGGCGAATCCCTGCTCATGTCCCTGAAGGACGTGGCGGTCTCTTCCGGCTCGGCCTGCACCTCCGCCTCGCTGGAGCCAAGCTATGTCCTGACGACCCTGGGGATCGGGGAGGCGCTGGCCCACGCCAGCATCCGGTTCGGTCGTGGCCGGCGCAATACCGAGGAAGAGGTGGACTACGTCTGCGACCGGCTGGCCGAGCAGGTGACCCGCCTGCGGGCGATGAGCCCCCTGTATGAGATGGCCCAGGCCGGGGTGGATCTGAACACCGTCCAGTGGAGTCTCCACTAGCCCGCGGGAGCCTTCATGTTGTACAGCGCGCAGGTTCTGGACCACTTCGATCGCCCCCGGAACATCGGGAACCTC
>JACQXP010000388.1 GCA_016208645.1 Candidatus Methylomirabilota bacterium
G
Organism: Candidatus Methylomirabilota bacterium; assembly: GCA_016208645.1. Taxonomy (GTDB): domain Bacteria; phylum Methylomirabilota; class Methylomirabilia; order Methylomirabilales; family 2-02-FULL-66-22; genus 2-02-FULL-66-22. Next base: position 2 of record JACQXP010000388.1, read on the forward strand.
GCGGCCGGGGCTGAGGCTGCCGGCCGCCACGGAGGAGTTCTCATGAGACGGACAGGCAGTGGCCACCTCGGCTGCCTCGGACTGATCGTGCTCATCCTGCCGCTGGCACTGGCAGCGGCGGAAGCTCCGTCGCCTGCGCCGGTACCGGCACCGGTGCCGGGCGGTGAGAGCACCTACGTGGTGAAGAAGGGCGATACGCTCTCGGGGATCGCCAAGGATGTCCTCAAGGATGCATCCCTCTGGCGCCGGATCTGGGAGCTGAATCCGTTCATCACCGATCCCAGTCGGATCTTCCCCGGCGACACGCTGGCCCTGCCGGGAAAGCCGCCGGCACCGCCCGTGGCGGCAGCGCCGAAGGCCGAGCCACCCAAGGAGGCGCCGAAGGAAGAAGAGGCCAAGGCTGCACCCCCGGCACCGCCGGCTCCAGAGCCAAGCCCGGCGGCGGAGTTGCCGCCGCTGGTCCCCGCCCCGCCCGCCAGCCGCCGGGCCATCGCCTGCAGCCCCGTCCTCATGGGGGAGACGGCTGCGATCTCGGCCGGCATCGGCAGCATCGTGAAGAGCGATGAGGACCGCCTCCTCCTCTCCCAGGAGGATCGGGTGGTCGTGGGTCTTGACGGGGAAAAAATTCCAAAGGTGGGGGACACCCTGGCGATCATCCGCGTGGGCGCTCGGCTGATCCATCCCCGGTCCCGGCAGAGCCTGGGGCGCATCCTGTACACCTTGGGCGTGATGGAGGTGACCGACGTGCGGGATCGCACGGTTCAGGCGCGCATCAGCTACGGCTGCGAGCCCATCGCTCTCGGAGACCGGGTGGTTCCCTTTACGCTGGCCCCCTTCCCCGAGGACAAGATCGCGCGGCCGGCCACCCGGCAGGTGGAGGGGACGATCGCGGATTCGGCGCGTCGCGTGGAACATATTGCCCTCCAGCACCTGGTGTTTCTGGATGTCGGGTCGGATCAGGGGATCGGGCCCGGCGACATCTTCGCCATCTACCGGCCGAGCCCGCCCGCACTGATCCCGGCGACGGGGAAGGAGATCCCCATTGCCCCGGAGCGCCTGGGTGAGGCGGTGGTCATCCGCGTGACCGAGGGGACCGCCACGGCGGTCGTCTCCGCGAGCAGCAAAGAGAGCAAGGCTGGCGATCGGGTCGTCCTGAGCCGGCAGATCCAGCCCTAGGCGCTGTCCCGGTCTCCGGGGACCGGGAGGAAGAGGGGTCATCGTGAAGCGCGTTCCCGCGCCCCAGCGGGCAGCGGGGTCACCCGCGGGGGAGGAGGCGGAGCGGGACGCGCGCTGGGCCTTCGGGCTGCTCCCTCAACTGGGAGGCGTGGCGCTCCAGGGGCTGCTCACTGCCTTCGGGTCCGCGGAAAAGGCCTGGGAGGCGCCGGCGCAAGCCTTACAGGCCGTGCCGGGAATCAGCACCGGGATGGCGCAGGCCATGCGTCGCTTCCCGCGGGCGCGAGTTCTGCGCGAGGACAAGGCACGGGTCGCGCGGGCTGGGGTGCGGGTGATCGTCTGGGGGGACGCGGAGTATCCCCCACGCCTGCAAGAGATCGCCTCGGCTCCGCCCATCCTCTACCTCCGGGGGACGGTGGAGCCCGGGGACGCCACGGGGGTCGCCATCGTGGGGGCCCGGCACGCCACCGCCTATGGCGAGGGCGTGGCGCACGAGCTGGCCGTCGAACTCTCCCGCCGCGGCCTCACCATCGTGAGCGGCCTGGCGCGCGGCATCGACGCCGCGGCCCATCGGGGGGCCCTGGAGGCCGGCGGCCGGACGCTGGCGGTCCTGGGAAGCGGCCTGGACGAGATCTACCCGCCCGAGCACCGGGGTCTGGCGGACGAGGTGGCCAGCCACGGGGCGGTCCTCAGCGAGTTCCCCCTGGGGACGGCGCCGCTGCGGCTACATTTCCCCAGGCGGAACCGGATCATCAGCGGCCTGAGCCTGGGAGTGATCGTGGTGGAGGCCGGGGTGGGCAGCGGTGCCCTGATCACCGCGCACCATGCGCTGGAGCAGGGACGGGAGGTCTTTGCCGTCCCCGGCCGCGTCCATGCCCGATACAGCGAGGGCTGCAACCGGCTGATCAAGGCCGGGGCCAAACTGGTGGAGACCTGGGAGGACGTGCTGAGCGAGTTGGTTCCGCAGCTTCGCCATCGTGGTCTGCGGCGCGAGGCGGCTCCGCCGCCGCCCCTGCTGACCGCGGCGGAGGAGCGCGTGTTCGACATCCTGGCCGAAGGGCCCCTCCACATTGACGCCCTCATCCTGCGGGCCGATCTCCCCGGGGGGAGGGTGGCCTCGGCGCTGGTGGGGCTGGAGATGAAGGGCCTGGTGCGGCAGCTCCGCGGCAAGATGTTCGAGCGCCGAGACAGCAGCTGAGGCGGCGATACGCCCCATCGGGAGGTCGAGAGACCCAAGGCCGCTGCGGGCCTTGGGTTTTCGCATCTAGAACACCAGGGCGAATTTGGAATATCGAACAGGGAATTTCGAATGGCGAACGGCGGCCGACAGATGCCGCCGAAGAAGTGGTCATTCGAACTTCGCGATTCGATTGTTCGATGTTCGATATTGAAAGTCTCTGCTGCTGCGACTGAATTTCGAGTATCGAACAACGAATATCGAATGACGAACGGCGAGGAACGAGGACAGAAGCAATACGATCTGGAGGAGAGGCTGATTCAGTTCTCCGTTCGGATCCTGGATCTCGTGGAGGCGTTGCCCAGCACGCGCGTGGGGAATCATATCGCAGGACAGTTGGTGCGATGTGGTACATCACCGGCGCCGAACTACGCTGAGGCACGGAGCGCAGAATCCCGGAAAGACTTCATCCATAAGATAAAGGTCGTTCTGAAGGAATTGCGGGAGGTACGGGTCTGGCTGCTTCTCATTCAACGGAAGGTATTGATAAAGCCGCCGGAAAGGCTGGTGCCGGTGCTGGCCGAATGCAACGAGCTGATTTCCATTTTTGTGGCGAGCGTCGGAACCGCTCAAAAGAAGAGAGGGAAGTAATCGCGTTGAGTTGAGAATGTCAAATGTGGGGCGGGGAATGACGAATGAGGAGCTGCAAACCAGTCGGCCTTCCGCAATCTCCGTCGTTTGAACTTCGCGATTCGATTGTTCGAAATTCGCCATTGTATCTTCAGCTCTTCCGGCATTGGCAGATCGCTGAAGCGGTGGATAGAAGGGAGTCCAGATAGGTGGCAAAGTCGCTGGTCATCGTCGAATCCCCGGCCAAGGCCAAGACCATCAACAAGTTCCTCGGCCGGAACTACGTGGTCAAGGCCTCCATGGGACACGTACGGGATCTGCCCGTCAAGTCCCTGGCGGTGGACGTCAAGAAAAATTTCGCGACGAAGTTCGAGGTGGTCCCGGGCCGGAAAAAGGTTTTGGACGAACTCACGAAGACCGCCAAGACCTCGAGCGCCATCTACCTGGCGGCCGATCCCGACCGCGAGGGCGAGGCCATCTGCTGGCACCTGGCCCAGGAGCTGAAGCGGCTCCGGAAGCCGATCCACCGGGTGATGTTCAACGAGATCACGAAGGGCGCGGTCCAGGCAGCCTTTGCCCATCCCGGCCGGATCGATTCGCGCAAGGTGGACGCGCAGCAGGCGCGGCGGATCCTGGACCGGCTGGTGGGCTACCAGATCAGCCCCCTGCTGTGGGAGAAGGTCCGCCGTGGCATCTCCGCCGGTCGCGTGCAGTCCGTGGCGTTACGCCTGGTGGTGGATCGCGAGAAGGAGATCCGGGCCTTCGTCCCGGCCGAATACTGGACGATCACAGCCCAGCTCGCCCGGCCCGACGGGGTCGGCCCCGAGTTTCCCGCCCGCCTCGCCCGGGTGAACGGCGAGAAGGCCAGCATCCCCTCGCAGCAGGAGGCGGACCGGATCCTGGCGGAGCTCGCGCCCCTGCGGGGCGAGTTCCGGGTGGCCAGCCTGGTCCGGAAGGAGAAGCGCCGGAATCCCGTCCCGCCCTTCACCACCAGCAAGCTCCAGCAGGAAGCGGCGCGGAAGCTCCGCTTCACGGCGAGGAGGACGATGCAGGTGGCGCAGCAACTGTACGAGGGGATCGAGGTGGGGGACGAGGGGGCCGTGGGCCTGATCACGTACATGCGCACCGACTCCGCACGGGTCTCACCCGAGGCGCAGGCGGAGGCCCGGCGTTTCATCGCCGGGCGCTACGGCGCGGAGTACCTGCCGGAGCGCCCGCCGGCCTACCGCAGCGGCAAGGGGGCCCAGGAGGCCCATGAGGCCGTCCGGCCCACGTCGGTCCTGCGGGAGCCGGGCCAGGTCGCCTCCTCTCTCACCCGGGAGCAGCTCGCTCTCTACACCCTGATCTGGAACCGCTTCGTCGCCTCGCAGATGCGCCCGGCCCTGTTCGACACCACGGCGGCCGAGATCGTGGCGGGGCGCTACACCTTCCGGGCCAGCGGCCAGCAGATGACCTTCGCGGGCTTCATGCAGGTGTACGTGGAGGGACGGGACGAGCCCGTCCGGAGCGCCTCCGCCAAGGGCGGAGACGCGGAGGCGGAAGAGGACGAGGAGCGGGCGTTGCCGCCGCTCCAGCAGGGTCAGGTCCTCGCCTGCCAGGGGCTCACCCCGGTGCAGCATTTCACCCAGCCGCCGCCCCGGTTCACCGAGGCGTCCCTGGTCAAGGAGCTGGAGGAGCAGGGCATCGGCCGCCCCAGCACCTACGCCGCGATCCTCGGCGTGATCCAGAACCGGGACTACGCCGTGAAGGTGGACGGGAAGTTCAAGCCCACGGAACTGGGCGAGATCGTGGTGGACCTCCTGGTGGAGAACTTCCCCCGCATCCTGGATCCCGGCTTCACCGCCCAGATGGAGACCAAGCTGGACGAGATCGAGGAGGGGAAGGCGGACTGGCTGAAGGAGATGCACACGTTCTACGGGGCCTTCGCCCGCTGGCTGGAAAAGGCCAAGGAGAAGATGCGGAACATCAAGGCCATGGAGGAGCCCACGGACATCGCCTGCGAGAAGTGCGGCCGCAGCATGGTCATCAAGTGGGGGCGCTTCGGAAAGTTCCTGGCCTGCTCCGGCTATCCGGAGTGCAAGAACACGAAGGAACTGCCTGCCCGCCGAGGCGGCGCAGGCGGGCCCGGGAACGGCGAGGGTGAGGCTGCCACCGGCACGAACGGGCAGGGTGAGCCGGTGGCCGAGGGGCAGCCCTGCGAGAACTGCGGGAAGCCCATGGTCATGAAGCGCGGCCGCTTCGGCCCGTTCCTGGCCTGCTCCGGCTATCCGGACTGCCGGACCGTGGTCCGGATCGCCAAGGCGGCAGCCGCCCCGCCGGAGCCGACGAATCAGGTGTGCGACAAGTGCGGCGCGCCCATGGTCATCCGGGATGGGCGGTTCGGCCGCTTCCTCTCGTGCAGCAGCTACCCCACCTGCAAGAACATCAAGCCGATCCCCATCGGCGTGGACTGCCCGCGCTGCGGCGCACCCCTGGGCGCCCGCCGCTCCAAGCGGGGCCGGACCTTCTATGGGTGTAGCGCCTATCCCAAGTGCGACTTCACCCTCTGGAACCGCCCGGTCCCCGAGCCCTGTCCCGCCTGCGGGGCGAAATTCCTCGTGGAGAAGCGGCTGAAGGGGGGCGTGAAGATCCAATGCGCCACGGAGGGGTGCGAATACCAGCGCGACGCCGCGCCTCCCGCTCCCGCCGAGGCCAGTGCCAAGTCCTGATCTCCTGAGCCATCAGCCATCAGCCGGCAGCCATCAGCGCTCCGTGCGCAGGGCAGGGAGTCGTTTCACTGTCGCTGTCCCTGTCGGAGATCCCGGTCCCACCACGCCGGCGTCAGGGCTCGATGGGCAGGGTTTCCTGGGTACCGGGACCCAACCCCCAACACCCAATCCCAAATCCTCGACCCCCAGCACCTGCCCCCCCCCCCCCCCCCCCCCCCCCCCC
>JACQXP010000389.1 GCA_016208645.1 Candidatus Methylomirabilota bacterium
ATGAGCTTCGCCCTGGTTAACCGGGCGCTCCAGCGCACCTGGTGCTCACGCTGGTCGCGCCTCGGCCGCTGAGCGCCGACGCGCAGCCAGATACATATGAAAACACACACGCTAACAAAAGGGAAACTCAAGCCCAGTACCGGCGGCCAGTCTGCCGCAACTGGCACTGCGTCTCAACCACCCAGGGTCCCGCCAACGACCCCTCTGGCTGTTTTTGAGCGCTCGATCGAAAGTAAAGGGGGACGTAGGTTCGAAAGCAACTTTCGCCGTCGGGGACCCGGCTGGATCTGGCGCGTTCCGGTGGCCCGGTCACGCCGTAGGACAGGAATGTTCCCACGCCGCTCTGCCGGCTCTCGCGGAATCCCCTTGGCAACCTTGGCCGCTTGGGCTAGCATTCGGCAATCCTCGCTTCGGCATCGGCAGCACCGACCACAAGATACGGGACGCGAGCGGTGATCCAGGCGTGGAAACGCCTCTGCCGGATCGCCCTGAAGGAGATGGGCGATTCCGGTCAGGTTCATAGTGGATGAAGTTTGAGGTCGTCGGACGGATCACCAATCTTGAGGTCATTGCTGCAGGCCCTGCGGTCCGTCTCCGGCGCTCCCTCCGCAAGGTTTATGGGATAGGGCGCTGGCGGAAACTGAAAGGGATTGCCACGGTTCGGTTGCCAAATGGCGCCCTGCGCAAGGTCGAGCTTCACTGGTATGAAGCGCATGGCTTCGGAAGGAAAGACCTCAAGATCAAGCGATACCTGGAGGAGGCATGAAACAGCCTACAAAGCCCTTCGCCCTGTGTGTTGATAACACCGACTATCAAGCCTCGTTGGTCCTCGGCAAGGTGTATCGGATCATCCCGGATCTGAAAGCAGCCAAGGACGATTTGGTCCGGATCGTTGATGAGAGCGGCGAGGATTATCTCTATCATAAGAGTCACTTCGTCTTTGTGGACTTCCCCAAGGCTGTCACGAAGAAAATACTGTCCCTCCAGAGTGCCGCTGCCTAATCCGCCGTTGAACCCGCTGGGCCGTTTGATGGCCCACGGGTTGCTGGCATGGCACTAGGCCGCGTGCGCGGGCAGAGGAGCAAGGACGGGGCGGGCGGCTCCCGCGCGGCATCGGAACTGGCAGGAGCGCCGCAGGGCACAAGAGCGCCTCAAGCGGGAACTTCGCCTTTCGAAAGCCGAAATTGGCATTGGTGGAGGAGGCGGGCGTGAACGAGGAATTGAATCGGCACGGCGTCCTGGAGGCGCTCCTCTTCGTGGTGGAGGAGCCGCTGGCCCTGGCTCGGCTCCAGGAGGTCCTGGGAGACGAGGATCCGGCGACGACCGAGGCCACGGTTCGCGAGTTGGCGCTGGCCCTGGAGCGCGAGGGTCGCGGCCTCATGGTGCAGGAGGTGGCGGGAGGGTTCCGCCTGGCCACGCGGCCTGAGGCGCACCCGTGGATCCAGCGGTTGCAGCAGATCAAGCCGGCTCGCCTCAGTCGGGCGGCGCTGGAGACCCTGGCCATCATCGCCTACAAGCAGCCCATCACCCGGGCGGAGATCGAGGGCATCCGCGGGGTGGCCGTGGACGGGGTGATGCGGACGCTCTTGGAGCGCGGCCTCGTCCGCATCCTGGGCCGGAAGGCGGAGGCGGGCCGGCCCATCCTGTACGGGACGAGCAGCGCGTTTCTGGAGCACTTTGGCTTCAAGGACCTGGGCGATCTGCCCAGCCTCAGGGAGATCGATGAGCTCATCGGCACCTCGGGGACGGACCCCGCAAGCCCGAATGCCAACGCCGCGGCCCAGCCGTCCCCGGCCCTCCCATCCCCCTCGGAGGGGGGGGCGGCCGAAGGCGGGGAGCCGTCCTGACCGCTTGCAGGAGCGGCCATCGCCACCGGCACTCGACGCCGGGGAGCGGTTGCAGAAGTTCCTCGCCCGGGCCGGGATCGCGTCCCGACGACAGTGCGAGACCTTCATCGCGGCGGGGCGCGTCCAGGTGAACGGCCAGGTCGTGCGGACGCTCGGTACCCGGGTGCGACCCGACCGGGATCGCGTCCAGGTGGACGGGGAAACGGTCCGACCCGAAACTCTCGTCACCATCCTGCTGCACAAGCCGGCCGGCACCATCACCTCGCGCTCCGACCCACAGGGCCGTCCGGTGGTGACCTCGCTGGTCCAGCCGGGGGGCCTTCCGCGACTGTTCCCGGTCGGGCGCCTGGACTGGGACACCGAGGGGCTCCTCCTCCTCACCAACGACGGCGAGCTGGCCAACGCCCTGACCCATCCCCGCTACGGCGTCCGCAAGGTCTACCACGCCAAGCTGAAGGGACACCCGACGCCCGAGAGCCTGGCGCGCCTGACGCGAGGGGTCATGTGCGACGGGGAGCCGCTCAGGGCCCTGAGGGTGGAGCTGCTCCATCCGACCCGGCAGAACGCCTGGATCGCCGTCACGCTGGAGCAGGGGCGCTACCGCCAGGTTCGCCGGATGTGCGAGGCCATCGGCCACCCCGTCCTGAAGCTCATCCGGGTGGCCCTGGGCCCGATCCGGCTGGGATCGCTCCCTCGCGGACAGTGGCGTCTGCTCCTGCCGGCCGAGCTCCAGGCGCTCCGGGCGCTCGTGCCAGACGCGGATTCATCCGGCGCGTGAGACGCGTGGGACCGGGGTCGCCGTGGATTCGCGCCCCGGGCGGCGGGCAGCGGTTCGCCGGCCGGAGCGGCCCCCAGAAAGCCCTTGATCGGCCCCGGGCGCCCGGCTATCATGCCGTCAGGACGCCCTGGCCGACGCCCCAGCGCGAGGTCAACCGTGCGGATTTCCGAGCTGCGCAAGGCGATTGACGAGCTTGACTCGCAGATCCTCCGCCTGCTGAACCGCCGGGCGGAACTGGTCATCGAGGTCGGCCGCCTGAAGGCCGAGCAGAATCTGGAGTACCACGTCCCCCAGCGCGAGGAGGAGATCTACGACCGCCTGGCCGGGGAGAACACCGGGCCGTTCCCCGCCCAGGCGGTGCGACCGGTCTTCCGGGAGGTCATCTCCGCCTGCCTCTCGCTGGAGCACCCCCTCCGGGTGGCGTACCTGGGCCCGCGGGCCACCTTCTCGCACCTGGCCGCCATGGAGCGGTTCGGGCTCTCGGCGCAGTTCCTGGCCATGCGCAGCATCGGCGAGGTGTTCCCCGAGGTGGAGAAGGGCAACGCCGACTACGGGGTCGTTCCGGTGGAGAACTCCACCGAGGGCGTGGTGAGCCATACGCTGGACATGTTCGTGGACTCCAGCCTCCTGATCTGCGGCGAGGTGGTGGTGGAGACGGCGCTCCACCTGCTCAGCCGGGCCACGTCCCTGGCGGAGGTCCGGCAGATCTACTCGCACCCGCACGCCCTGGCGGAATCGCGCAAGTGGCTGGAGACCCATTCTTCCCACCTCCCAGTGATCGAGACCAGCAGCACGGCGGCCGCGGCCGAGACCGCGGCGTCGGAGCCGGGAGCGGCCGCCATCGCCTCGGAGCTGGCGGCGAGCCTGTACGGACTCACCATCCTCCAGCGACGGATCGAGGATCATCCCAACAACATGACCCGGTTCCTGGTCATCGGGCGCAAGCCCACGGCGCCGACGGCGGCCGACAAGACCTCCATCCTGTTCTCCATCAAGGACCGGGTGGGGGCGCTGCACCGGATCCTCCTGCCGTTCGCGGAGAACCAGATCAACCTGACCAAGATCGAATCCCGGCCGTCGAAGAAGCGGGTGTGGGAGTACGTCTTCTACGTGGATTTCGAGGGCCACGCCAGCGAGCCGCGGATCCAGCGCGCCCTGGAGGCCCTCCGGGACGAGTGCATCTTCCTCAAGGTCCTGGGCTCGTACCCCCAGACCCGCCGACCCCAGGAGGCCTGAGGATGGTTCCAGCGGCTTCCCGCATGGAGGTGTCGCGTTGACCCGCTCGCTGGAGGATCTGGCCTCCCCGTATCTGCGCGGCCTCATCCCGTACTCCCCCGGCAAGCCGATCGAAGAAGTGGAGCGCGAACTCGGGATTTCCAACTCGGTGAAGCTCGCCTCCAATGAAAATGCGCTGGGTCCGTCCCCCCTGGCGCTGCAGGCCCTGCGGGAGGCCCTGCCGGGCATCCATCGCTATCCGGATGGCAGCGGGCACTCCCTGCGCCAGGCGCTGGGCCGGCACTGGGACGTGGCGCCGGACCTGGTGATCCTGGGCAACGGCTCCAACGAGCTGCTGGAACTGGCGGGCCGCTGCTTCCTGCTGCCGGGCGACGAGGCGGTGTACGCGGAGCAGGCCTTCATCGTCTACGACCTGGTGGCTCAGGTCACCGGGGCGGCCAAGGTCAGCGTGCCCCTCAGGATCTTCACCCACGACCTGGACGCCATCCGCGCCGCCATCTCCCCCCGGACGAAGCTGGTCTTCATCGGGAACCCCAATAACCCGACGGGGACGGCCGTCCCGGCCCGCGCCCTGGAGGCCTTCCTGGAATCGGTGCCCCCCGAGGTGCTGGTGATCCTGGACGAGGCCTACTACGAGTACCTGCCGCCGGATTTGACGCCGGACGCGCTGCGATTCGTCCGGGCGGGGCGGCTGGTCCTGGTGCTCCGCACCTTCTCCAAGATCTACGGCCTGGCGGGGCTGCGCATCGGGTACGGGATCGGGCCGGCGCCGCTCATCAGCCTGTTGAACCGGGCCCGCGAGCCTGTCAATACCAACAGCCTGGCCCAGGCGGCGGCGACGGCGGCGCTCTCTGATGCGCAGCACGTGGCCAG
>JACQXP010000438.1 GCA_016208645.1 Candidatus Methylomirabilota bacterium
CCGACTCGGGGTCCCTGGTGACATCCCGGCCCAGGACCAGGGCCGAGCCGGCCGTGGCCTGCATCACGCCCGTGAGGAGGCGCAGGGGCGTGGTCTTGCCCGCGCCGTCGGGGCCCACCAGGCCGAAGATTTCGCCCCGCGACACCGAGAGAGAGAGGGCCTCCACGGCGGTCAGGTCGCCGAACCGCTTGGTCAATCCCCTGGCCTCGATGGCCGGCAGGGTATCTACCATCTCTTTTTCTTGAAGAACGCCGCGGCGCGCTGCCGCGGGTTCCCCCCCACCTGCGCCTCTCCTCCACCCAGGGGGTACCCGGGGAATGGGGTGAGGGGGTTGTGAGGGGCAGCACCGCGTCGGCCGGCATGCCCGCCTTCAGCTTGCGCTCCGCGTTCCTGATGGTGATCTTGACCGCGTAGACCAGGTTCACCCGTTCCTCCGCGGTTTGCACGTTCTTCGGGGTGAACTCGGCCTGGTCCGCGATCCACGTCACCGTTCCCTGGAAGGGCTGCCCCGGGAAGCTGTCCACCAGGACGCGGGCGGGCGCATCCAGCCTCACCTTTCCCAGCGCCGTCTCGGGCACGTAGATCTTGATCCAGGGATGGTCCAGGTCGCCGAGGAGCGCCAGCGGCTTGCCGGCGGCTACCACCTCGCCGACCTCCACCGCCTTGGTCAGCACCGTGGCATCCAGAGGCGCCAGGACCTTCAGTTCGGCCACCTGGGTCTCCAGCCGGCGCACGTTGGCGGCCGCCTCGCGCACGCCCGCCTCGGCCACGCGCACATCCTGCTGGCGCAGATCCAGGGTGGCGGCATTCGCGCGGGCCGCCTCCAGGGCCGCGCCGGCGCGGTCCCGTTCGGCCTCGGCCATGCGGATGTCTTCGGAGCGCGCCCCCTCCACCAGCATGGCCAGGCGCTCGCGCGTCGCCCGGACGGCCGCCTCGGCGGCCTGGAAGTCGCTCTCCGCCCGGTCCAGCTCCTGCTTCGAGATGGCCCCGTCGGCCAGCAACCCGCGGAAGCGATCCCGGGTCAACCGGGCGAGCTCCAGCCGGGCCAGGTTCTGGCGCAGGTTGGCCCGGGCCTCCTCGACCTCCTGGATCCGAAAGCCCGCCCGGAGCATCCGCAGCCGTTCCTCGGCGGCGCGGAGGGTCTCCTCGGCCTGGCGAATCTGGGTCCGGACGGTGATGGGCTCGACCCGGAGCGTGATCCGCGCCTGGGTGAGGCGCGCCTCCGCGCTCTGCAGGGCGGCCCGGGCCTGCCGGAGCTGGGCCTCCAGCTCCTCCCCCTCGAGGTCGGCGATGGGCTGGCCGACCTTGACGTCCGTCCCCTCCTGGACGTAGAGCCTGGCGACCCGGCCGGCCACCTTGGAGCTGACGCTGACCTCGGTTACCTCGATCCGCCCCGAGGCCTGGATGACGTCGCGCGCGTCCTGGCGGCTCCGCCACCAGGACCAGCCGCCGGCGGCCACGCCGGCGAGGATGATGCCGGTGCCGATGATCATGATGGGGCGGGGTGGACGTGTCATCGCGAAGCTCGCCTGTCTGCCGTGCTGGCACAGGCAGGCGCGGGTCTCCTGCGGGATGCCCCCGCACGGGACAGCAGCAGCCCGCTCAGGAAGATCTCGGTCACGATCCGGACGATCCTGGCCTCGGGGATGGGGTAGAGACGCTGGCCCCCCAGCAGGCCCTGCGACACCGCGAAGATCTGGAACATCCCCACGAAAGCTCGGGCGGCGATGATCGGATCCACTTTCCGGAATTCCCCTGTGGCGATCCCCCGCTGGATCACCTCGGCCAGGCGCTGGTTGGCCTGGAGGATCCCCTCGCGGTAGAAGTGGGCCGTGGTCTCTGGGAACTGGGGGGCCTCACTAACCACGGTGCGATACATGGCCAGGTACGCGGGGCTGCAGAAGAAGCGATAGAGCCGGCGTCCGAGGGTGCAGAGTTGGTGGCGGGTCGTGACGGCGCCGGGGCCGCCCGTGGACATCTCCACGGGGGGCACGATCCCGTTGACGCGGGCCTTCAGCATGGCGGTGAAGAGGTCGGCCTTGCTGGGGAAATAGAGATAGATCGTCCCCTTGGTGATCCCCGCGGCCCTGGCCACGTCGTCCAGGGTCGCCTGGTGAAGCCCCCGGGCCCCGAACACCCGGAAGGCGGCCTCCAGGATCTGCTGGGGGCGCACCTCGGGCCGGCGGCGCCAGCGGGGAGCACGGGGATGAGGCTTCGCGACGGGCACGGCGGCCTCCAAGTATCTGACCAGTTAGTTAATAAAAATATCCGCCGGCACCCGGGGCGTCAAGGCATTTCTCCCGGCACCCGCCGAACCTTTCAACCCAGACACTGCAATTGAACCGCAAAGAGTGGATAGGGGACGTCCATAAAATCATAAGATTCTACTCACCCTTCAACTGAATGTCTCGCGCCATGGCGATTTGTTCGCCGCGCCTCACTGCAATACTGACTGCCGGCTGGGTGAGTCCGAGCGCACGGGCAACGGCGGTCGCCGTCAACCCGAGCTCTCGCACCGCCCAGTGGCAGAACACGCTCCGAGCGGCCACCAGCGGGGGGCGCTTACCTGTCCGATAGATGTCCTCGGGGCTGATCCCGAACACCGTGGCCACCTGGCGTGTTAGCCAGTCCATATCACACCCCTGACGCTGCAACCGCTCCTGTCGCCTCAGGTGTTCTTCCGCGACTTTGAGCGCATCGAGGACGAATTCAGAGTCGCCCAGGATCCGTTCGTCGCCTTTGAGGCGAGCTGCGCCTTTTCCTGAGGCCTTCACCGCCATCCAGCCTCCAAGGCTGCGAATCAGCCCCCCGCCGACCAGCTCGGGTTTCCGTCCCAGGGGTATGCCTGCCTCCACGAAGGCGCGGTAGGCTCTCCTCGCGACGCCCACTCGGCGTCCAAACTGCCCGAGCACGAAGCCCGTCTGCTGCCAATCGTTCTCCTGCTTTCCCATCAGGGCGCTGTGCCCCGCATAGGGATAACGGTCCAGTTCCCCCAGATCGCGGACCAGCCTGCCTCGAAGTGGATTCAGGTGGATGTAGCGGACCAACTCCAAGAGGTACGGCTCCTCCTGGCAGAGGATGGATTTATAGCGGTTCTGGAAGAGGTGGCCGTGGCGCCGGTGCCGGCGGTTGAACGTGCCCGCGTACCCCGTGAGGAGCCGCCGCATCATCGTCGCGATGGGAACGCGACCGGTCCGGAGAAGGAGATGTGCATGGTTGGGCATGAGAGCCCAGCCGTAGCAGGCGGTCGCCGAATCCAACAGGGTGCGTCTGAGCCTCTCAACGAACGCGTGCCGGTCCCTGTCGTCGTGGAAGATCTTTCGGCGCTCGATCCCCCGGACAATGACGTGCTGGATGGCACCCGGGGCGTCAATGCGAGCCTGACGAGGCATAAGTGGAGGGTATCACGGGGAGGGTGCGGGGGAAAGTTATAATTTTATGGACGTCCCCCATCGGACGTCCCCCATCGGAATATTTGAATCGAAGCAACGACCGAGCGGCTGTCGTTTGGCGTGTCAGCAGTGATGGGAAGATAATATCAACAGTCTTCAACGATGCTTCAAGCTTAGCTGTGGTGCCGAATGACGACTTCCTCGAATTGTTCGAGCAGGAGCTGGAATGGTGGCAATTGCAGATGCGCAAGTAGCCCGCTTTCAATCTTTGTCACTGACACGGAGGGAGAGATCCAAGCGGTCTGGCTCACCGGTCCGGCTGACCAATTCATTCGCTACGCTGACGACGGTGCGCCACGACGGCGCAGAGAGGAGGCTCGAATGTAGAGGCCGCGGCCGCGCGGATTTCCACTGTGACCTCATCGAATCGTGCACTTGCCTCAGCCCGACTCAAACCTCTCCCAGGAGTGCAGAAGTAGTAGGTGGAGGGCGGGCCGTCTATCGGACTTTCCTCAGAGCGGACCTCGCAGCTTTCGGCGCCACCGATCAGCAGCTTGCCTCTCCAGCGTTTTGTGACAATGGTAGACACTAATCCGAAGGCCTCGGCCACGTAATTTTTGCCAGCTATCTCGTCCACCTTCTCACCTCGAATGAGATAGAAATTTTGTCCTCGGAGTACGAGCAACGTTTGCAGATCCATGCAGAACTGCGTGCTGCAGTTCCACTCCAGTTCGGCCATGATCTTGCGAGCCGTCACATCGCCCGCATTGGCTGCCACCTGGAACCAGCGCCGGGCTTCGGAATAGTCCCGCGCGACGCCCTGCCCCGCGAGATAAAGGTATCCGATCAGCGTGCTGGCAAAGTGCTGTCCATTATCGCTGGACCGCCTATACCAGCGCCAGGCTTCAGCGAAATCAACGGGGATCCCGATCCCGAGATAATAGAAATCGCCCACCCACCGTTGCGGTAGTCCGATTCCCTGCTCCGCCGCCTGTTTAAACCAGCGCAGAGCTTCCTGGAGATCTTTCGTGGCCCCGCCATAGCCGAACTCGTAGGCCAGCCCCAGCAAGAACTGCGACCGGGCGTCGCCACCCGATGCCCGCGCACGAAGATCCGGAATATCGGCGGACGAGAGGGTCTTCGCCTCCTTCTCGAGCTCAGCAAAGTTCCACGGAGCGGGCCGTGCTGTGGCGAGCGGCCCGGCACGGACGACGGGCGGGGTCGAGGGTGAGCTCGCCGGCGGCGCGGGCGCGGCCGCGACGGCGATGATGCTGAGCGCGAGACACATGCTCATAAGGATACGAGACATGGCGCTATCTCCCCGGTGAGGCACTCTGTTTCGTTGAACCGCTATCCCCGCAATTCGCTTCCCGAGCCTGACCGAATAACCGAATAGTTATTATGGAAACGAGCCGGTGGGCGCGCGGGGGAGGCGAGCCACCCGGATGGGGGGCCGGGAGATCGGTGGGGGGTCTCTCCAGCCTGCCTGTGCCGACACGGCAGACAGGGGCCGGCGCTGCCCAAATCCTGCCCAGGGCGAGGCAGCCTATCAGCGGCGGCAGGCGAGGTCAAGGGGGATTGCACAAACGGGGGGCGGTCTGCCCGGATGCTGGGGGTGTTCGGGCATACCATCGCCCTCCTGGCTCTTTGGCGGGATGGCGGGCGGGGGGCTACGCGGGGTCGGGCCAGGGGAGGTCGATTGGCCTCCGCAGCGGCCTGGGCCAGCGTCGACGGCACGAGAAGGCCGTGGGCCTCGTGACGTGCTGTCACACTCCCGGAGAGGTGCCGGGGGACATGGGCCCTGTCTGCCGTGTCGGCACAGGCAGGGGGGTGGCTGAGTTCGCCAGCTCACGCAGGGAACGGGCGAGCCGGTGGTGTTCCCTCAAGAGCCGGACGTATGCGGCCTCGCTCCTTCCGCCCTTGGCCCGGATGATCCGGACCAGGCTCCGTTTCTCGGCCGAACTCCACCGGGCGAGATCCGGAATCAAGACGAGGATTGGGGAGAGGCGTTCCAGGGCCATCTGCTCCGGTCCGGACCAGCGCCGCCAGGCCCGGATGTCGAGGTGCTGGGCGACCTGCTGTGTTGCCGCGCGGATGGCAGCGGCACGGTCGCCTTGAAACTTCTGCGCGATGTGCCGGCTCACGCGGAGCCCGAGGTCGCCCGGTTGAAGGACCTTGGAGCGCCGGCCATCGCCCTCCTTCAGGAGCAGGGACATGTCGCTCCGGGACAACTGCTCCAGGACCTTCCGCGAGGATCTGTAGGCGGGGTCGGCCTTGATCTTGGTCTGTTCGTCCTCCGAGAGCTTCAGGACCTCAGGGTTTTCCGGCCGGAACCCCAGCTTGTAGTAGAACCAGAACGCCCCCGAATCGAGGGCCTCGTCGTTCTCGTATCCGACCTGGTACCGCGGCACCAGGAAATAGTCGGACCCGCAGAGATGGTGGAAGGCCCGGTACACCTGGCTGAAGATGTAGGCCGATTCCCCCTGGCGGAACGTCTCGAAGATGTTGCCGGCGATCTCCAGGCGGTCGAGCAGGGGCCCGCCGCCGCCGTAGCTGACGGGCACGCCGTTCTTGAGGACCAGGAAGGAGTAGTACCCCTCGAGGGGAAGGCGGAACTCGGGGATCACGCCGACCAGGACGATCCGCAGGCCTCGATCCACATCCGCCACCATCACGTCCTGTGGGTTGGCATACAGCAGCGGATGCAGCTCGCGATTCCTCACCGACAGGGCGCACCTGAAGAGGTGGATCAGCGCCTCGGCCGTGCGAGGGGGAACGACCTTCAGGGCGGGGAGGGGCTTTCGGATCTCCCGCGGAAAATCCATCTGGCCCCGCTTGAGCGGCCGCCGGTGGCAAAAGATGCGGCCGGCCGGACACCCGGCCAGGGTTCGTGACGCCGCCGCATCGCATAGCTCCCATCCCAGGAGCAATTCCGCCCCGTCGTAGAGATTCCGGATGATCTCCGGGGGCAGCGGGGAACGGTGGAGCAGCTCCAGGAGCCACTGGAGGTCGCTCACGTCCCGCGTGCCCTTGGCCACTCGCACCCAGTCCCGCAGCGCGATGCGCTCGTCATCCAGCGCATCGTTCTCGGCATAGGCCACCAGGAGGGGCAGGATCCCGCGGACCTTGTCTACGCCGGCGTCATCCTCCCAGTCCATCTCGACATCCCGGGGAAAATGGTTCACCAGCCACTTCGCCATGGCGTGGGGGTAGGGATAGTAGACGGTCGTGTGGACGATCCCGCTGTCCCGGAGCTTCTTGCATTCCGCGGACCGGCCGGTCGCCTTGACGAGATCCACGCGGGCCGCAAAGCCCTCCAGGGCCTGCTCGACCAGTCGCAGGACCTCGGGGCTGTCCGGATAGGCCCGCAAGAAGCACAGGGTCTCGTGGAACTGGACCAGGCAGGCGACGTCGCGGACCTCCCGCTCCCGAAGGGTCCGGAGGAGGCTGACCTTCGTCCCGCAGTCCGCAGGGGTGAACCGGTTCTTCGCGGAGTTCAGCAGCTCCAGCAGGGCCTGGGTGGATTCGGGTGCGGCGGCTGTCGCGTTCATCACATGTACAACCCCCCGTTGATCCCGTAGATCTGGCCGGTGATGTAGGCCGAGTCCTCCTGGGCCAGGAACACCACCACCCGGGAGATCTCGTGGGGCTCCGCGAATCGCCGCATGGGGATCTGGTCGAGGATCTTCTCGATGACCTCGGGCGGGATCTTTTCGGTCATCTCGGTGCGCACGAAGCCGGGCGCCACCGCGTTGACCGTGATGCCCTTCCGCGCCGTCTCCAGGGCCAGGGTCTTTGTGAAACCGAACAGCCCGGCCTTGGCCGAGGCGTAGTTCGCCTGGCCGATGTTGCCGGACAGCCCAATGACGGAACTGATGTTGATGATGCGACCGTACTTGTCCTTCAGCATGTGGGGGAGGACCGCCTTGGAGAGGTAAAAACA
>JACQXP010000439.1 GCA_016208645.1 Candidatus Methylomirabilota bacterium
CCGACAACCGACAACTGACAATGCAAAACCGCCGAACGCGCCCGAAGGATCTCCTCGCCTCTGCTCCTCCCAGTTGTCCGGTTTAAAATTGTCAGTTTGAAATTTCCATTGATCGAGCGCGTCAGACTCGCTCGATTCTCACCCAGCCCCACAGCCCGTACGGCCGGAACAGCAGGATGATGACCATGAAGGCGAAGGGGGCAATCTCTTTGATGCCGCCAGGGGTGAACCGGCTCAGATAGCCAGCGGACAAATTCTGCAGGACCCCGATGGCGATCCCTCCCACGATGGCCCCAGGGACGGAGTTAAGCCCCCCCAGGACCACGGCCGGGAGGACCAGGAGGCCCAGGTAGCCTACCGAGATGTTGAGGCCATTAATATTCCCCAGCAGTGTTCCACCGACCCCAGCGGCCATGAAGGCAATGGCCCATGCGAGCGCGTACACCCGGTGGGCGCTCACGCCCAGGGACAGGGAAGCCATCTCGTCATCGGCGGTGGCCTGCATGGACAGCCCCCAGCGGGTGTACTTGAAGAAGGCCACGAACACCACCAGCATGACGAGGGCGGCGATGAAGCTCCACACATAGACCTGGCCCACCACGATGCGTCCCCACCGGATCGGCTCGGCGGAAAACACCGGCGGGGTGAACACCCGAGTGTCCGTCCCCCACGTGAACGCGACGATCCCCCGGAAGAAGAAGGACAGGCCCACCGTCACCATGATGACCGCCAGGATGGACTCCCCCACCATCCGCCGGAGGAACAGCCGTTCTGTCAGCAATCCGAGGATGAAGCCGATGATCAGCATGCCCACCACCGCCAGGGGAAACGGGATGCCCCAGGTGTAGAAAGACAGGCAGACATACGCCCCCATCAGCGTCAGTTCCCCCATGGCCAGGTTCAGGACCCCCGAGCACTTGTAGATGAGGGTCCAGCCTAGTGCCACCAGGGCGTAGATGCTCCCCACCATGACGCCCGTGATCAGGAGCTGGAGAAACAGGTCCATGGCCTCACCGCCCCCGAACGCGTCTAAGGACGACGCTCAAAAATTTCAAACTGACAACGGACAACTGACAACGGGCCTGGATTCGAGGATTCTGCCGAAGGGGTTTCCCGGTTTTGCATTGTCAGTTGTCGGTTTTACATTTTCAATTCCCACGCGTCGGGGACCTCCGCGATCTGGAGATCTGCCTTTACCTCTACCACCCGGCCATCCTCGTAGGTGATGGTGGTGGCCATCCCCACCCGGTCGGCCCCGTCGTAGATGGCCTGGACCAGGTCACGATACCGATCCTCCAGGAAGGCGCGCCGGAGCTTCCGAGTCCGGGTCAGCTCCTCGTCATCGGCATCGAACTCCTTGTGCAGGTTGAGGAAGCGCCGGACCCGCGCCGCCCCTGGCAACTGGGTGTTGACCTGCTGGATAGTGGACTGGATCAGCGCGTAGACCCGAGGATCCTGGGACAGCTCCGGGTAGCTGGTGTAGGCGATGTGGTTGTCCTCGGCCCATTTCCCCACCACGCTCCCGTCAATGCAAATCACAGCCGTGGCGAAGGGGCGCTGGTGGCCGAGGACCCAAGCGTCCTTCACGTACGGGCTGAACTTCAGCCGGCTCTCCAGGTACATGGGGGAGAAGCGGCTCCCATCATTCAGGATGAAGACGTCCTTGGTGCGGTCGAAGAAGACCAGGTGCCCGTCCGGATCAATGAAGCCGGTGTCTCCCGAGTAGAGCCAGCCATCCCGCAATGCCTTGGCCGTCTCGGCCGGGTCCTTGTAGTATCCCTTGAAGACGGAGGGGCTCCGGGAGATGATCTCTCCCTCGGGGGTGATCCGCACCTCCGTCTCCGGGATCGGCTTGCCCACCGTGTCGAATTTGATGTCGTCGCTCCGGTGGACCACGGAGATCCCGGCGATCTCGGTCTGGCCATAGATCTGCTTCAGGTTTACGCCGATGGCGTGGAAGAACCGGAAGTAGTCGGGCCCCAAGGCGGAGCCGCCGCTGTAGGCATTCCGGATGCCCGAGAGACCCAGGTGGTCCCGGAGCTTCCTGTGGACGGCCTGGTCGGCCAAAAGCCCCAGGGCACGCCAGATCCAGGGGGCGGGTCGCTTGGCCAGCTTGCAGTCTGCGAGCCGATACCCGATGCCGAGAGCCAGCTCGTAGGTCTTGCGTTTCAATCGGCTGGCGTCGAGGTACTTCACTTGCACCGTGCGCGCCATCTGCTCGTAGAATCGGGCCGAGGAGAAGATGGCGTGGGGTCCGATCTCGCGAAGGTTGGCCAGAACCGTCTCCGGCTCCTCGGGGAAATTCAGGGTGAAGCCCGCCATCAACCCGCAGGAGATGGACATCATCTGCTCCCCGATCCAGGCCAGGGGCAGGAAGGAGACAAAGTCATCGGTACCCTGGCAGGGGTCCACGCGCAAGAGGTTCTGGCCCATCTTGAGCATGTTGGTGTGGGTGAGGAGGGCCCCCTTGGGCTTGGCGGTGGTTCCGGAGGTGTAAAAGAGCAGGCAGACGTCGTCCCCCCGGCCCTGCTCCACCAGGGCCTCGAAGCGGCCTGGCTCGCGCGCGGCCAGTTCCCGGCCCAGCCGCTGGACCTCGCTAAATCGGATCAGGGCTGGATCCTGGTAGCCCCGCATGCCCTTGGGATCGTCCCAGATGATCCGCTCGAGCTTGGGGCAGCGATCCTTGATGGCCAGGGCCTTGTCCACCTCTTCCTGGCCCTCCGCCACCAGAAACCGGGCGTCACAGTGGTCCACGATGTACTGGACCTCGTCCAGCAGGGCGTCCTGGAACAGCCAGACCGCCACGCCGCCCGCGCACAGGGCAGCCATCTCCGCGAACAGGCCCTCGGGGCGGTTGTCCCCGATCATGGCCACCTTGTCGTCCCGCCGGAGGCCCAGGGCCGTGAGGCCCAAGGCGAACTGCCGCACGTTCTCGAGGTAGGCGCCCCAGGTGAGGGGGCGCCAGATCCCGAATTCCTTCTCGCGGATGGCCACCCGCTGCCCGTACGTCCGCGCCTCCCGCACGAAGAGCTTCGGGATGGTCAGCTCGGGCGTGACCTCGAGCTCGGGTGGCTTAGCGGCGTGAGGCATACAGATCCTCCACCTCCCCCAAGTAGGCGCGGACCACCTCGGGGTTCGCCTGCACCTCGACCGGCGGTCCCTCGGCGATCTTCTCGCCGAAGTTCAGCACCGCCACCCGGTGGGAGATGTCCATGACGACACCCATGTCGTGCTCGACCAGGACGCAGGTCGCCCGCCAGCGCTCCCCCTCGTTCAGGTCCAGGATGAAGCGCGCCATGTCCTCCACCTCTTCCAGGTTGAGCCCGGCCATGGGCTCATCCAAAAGCAGGATCCGCGGCTGCAGCGCCAGGGCCCGCGCCAGCTCCACCCGCTTCTGCAGGCCGTAGGGAAGCATGCCGACGATCTTGTCCCGGATGTGGGCGATCTCCAGGAGGTCAATGATCTCCCGCTCGATGAACTCCCGGTGGGTGAGCTCCTCCCGCGCCGCCTTCCCGACGTAGCAGCCCCCCGAGAGGATCCCCGCCCGCATGTGCAGGTGGCGCCCCAGCCGGATGTTGTCCAGGACCGTCATCCCCGAGAAGAGCTCGATCTTCTGGAAGGTGCGCGCGATCCCCAGCGCCGCACGCCGGTGGGGCGGCAGGCGGGTGATGTCCCGCCCCTCGAAGACCACGCTCCCCTCCGATGCCGTCAGCAGTCCGGAGATCAGGTTGAAGACCGTGGTCTTCCCCGCGCCGTTCGGCCCAATGAGCCCCAGGATCTCGCCGGGCGCGATCTCGA
>JACQXP010000440.1 GCA_016208645.1 Candidatus Methylomirabilota bacterium
CACTCAATGCAAATTCCACGGGGCGCTCGTCAACCTCCCCGAGGACTCCATGACGGTCGTAATATTCCGCCGGGTCTTCTAGCTTGCGCACCCGTGCTCCCATAAGTCACCCCGTTCGATGCCGCTGATAGTATCGGCGTTCGGCCACGCTCATGTCCCAGCCGGTGTTGTGCGAAGGGCGTACCGGCGGGGACATTCCTACTCAATGTCTCTCTGCCAGGTGCGGAAGTCGTTCAGGGCGCGCTCGGTGAGGTGCCGGTTGCGCTCGCGGCGGTCCCGGACGACCTGGGCGAGGGGAGGCAACAGGCCGAAGTTCGCGTTGATGGGCTGGAAGGTTGCAGGGTCTGCCTCGGTGAGGTATCGGAGGAGCGCGCCGAGCATCGTGGTCGGCGGTAGGCTGCACGGGTCCTGTCCCCGGGTCAGGCGGACGGCGTTGATCCCGGCCAAGAGGCCGGTGGCCGCCGATTCGAGGTAGCCCTCGACGCCGGTGAGCTGTCCGGCGAAGAAGACCGCGGGATCCCCGCGGAACTGGAGCGTGTCGCGGAGAAGCAGCGGAGCCGTGATGAAGGTATTCCGGTGCACGCTCCCATAGCGAAGGATCTCGGCCGTCTGCAATCCGGGGATCAGGCGGAGCGCCTTGACTTGATCGCCACGCCGCAGGCGGGTCTGGAACCCCACCAGGTTGTACATGGTGGGCCGGCCGTCGGGCCCCCGGTTCTCCTGCCGCAACTGGACCACCGCGTAGGGCCGCTTGCCCGTGCGCGGGTCCGCCAGGCCCACGGGACGCATGGGGCCGAAGCGGAGGGCGTCCTCCCCCCGCTCCGCCAGCTCCTCGACGGGCAGACATCCCTCGAAATACTTCGGCTCCTCGAACTCGTGGAGCGGGTACCGCTCGCCCTTGAGCAGCGCCTCGCGGAACGCGAGATACTCATCCCGCGTCATCGGGCAGTTGAGGTAGTCGGCCCCGCCCTTCCCGTAGCGGGCCGCCGCGAAGGCGATCGTGTCATCAATCGAGTCGGCCGAGACGATCGGCGAGATGGCGTCGTAGAAGTAGAGCAGGTTCAATGTTCGAGGTGCTGCCGTTCCCGGCCCGAGAAAGGCAGCGAAGCGGGAGGTGACATCCGCGGCCAGCCGGTCGGAGGTGAGGGGGCCGGTGGCCACGATGATCGGCCGCTCCGCCGGGAGTTCGGGCACTTCATCGCGGATCACCTGGATGCGGGGATGCCCGGTGATGCCCTCGGTGACTGCCGCGGCGAATCCCTCTCGGTCTACCGCAAGGGCGGTACCGGCCGGGACCCGGTTCGCCTCGGCGCGCTCCAGGATCACCGACCCCAGGGCCCGCATCTCGGCCTTGAGCAGGCCGCTGGCGTCCTCCAGCGATTCCGATTTCAGGGAGTTGCTGCAGACCAGCTCGGCCAGGCGGTCGGTCTGATGGGCGGGCGTCCGCACCGCGGGCCGCATCTCGAACAGGCGGACGGCGCATCCCCGTCGCGCCGCCTGCCACGCCGCCTCGCACCCCGCCAGCCCCCCGCCGATGATCGTAATGACAGGATCGGTCATGCCCGAGGGTTCCCCCCTACAAGGCTCGACATCCCCAAGGCCCATCAACCGAATGGGACATGCATGCCCGGGAAGGCCTTTCTTCTCGTCCATGGCAGCGAGCATGCCGCATCATGGATGGATCACCCGCAAGCCTAATGCCTGCTCAAAGGCATCAAAATCGCGATCGTTGTGAATGAGGGCGTGTCCGTTGATCAGACAGAAGGTGGCGATCAGACAATCAATCGTCCTGCGCACGGTGCGTCCCCGGGCGCGAAGCGTTCGGTAGTTGCGGGCGGCGGCGATCGCCAATCTGGTACCGCCGGTCGCGAACACTTCAAACTTCAACAGCTCCCGGCGCACGTCTGTGAAGCGCCGATCCCCGCGAACACCCTGGAGCACTTCGCAGAGGATCAAGTCTGTCAGGCCCAACCGTTGGCGTCCCATCTCCACGTCCAGCCAGCCCGCCTGCAGCGTGTCCGCCCCCGTCAGGTAATCCACCCAAACAGTCGTGTCAACGATGACCATGTCTCAGTCCTACGCGATCCGGCCGATCCGCATGTCGTTGAGATCCCCCTCCCACCGGACCTTCCCCCGCAGGCGCCGGATGCCCGTCTGAGCCTTGGTCTGGACGAGCAGCCGGAGGCCCACCTCCACCACCGCGCGCTTCGTAGTCAGGCCGCTGGCCCGCATGGCTTTCCGCATCAGTCCATCTTCAATCACAACGTTCGTGCGCATCTCGCACCTCCCCTTCAAATGATGTGTATACTATAGCCTGTTTATGTGTATGAATCAATGGGTCGGGGTGTCCGCAAAAAGCCCTGCGCAGCGGCACCCCCGCCGCGCCGCCTGCCACGCCGCCTCGCACCCCGCCA
>JACQXP010000441.1 GCA_016208645.1 Candidatus Methylomirabilota bacterium
CACGGACATGTGGGCCAAGATTGATCGCGAATGGGGGGCGCTGGAGGAAAAGCCGCCCGGGGAGATGAAGCGAGCCCGTGTCGAGGCCATCCCCCTCGGGCGAATCGAGACCCCCGAGGACGTGGCCAACCTGTACGCGTTCCTGGCCTCCGACGAGGCCAGCTACATCACGGGGCAGACCTACAACGTCTGCGGCGGACTGCAACTGAACTGACGTTGAACGTTGCAAGGTTTGAACGTGTAAACGTTCCAACGCGCCGTGAGGCGGGCTGTTGCAGCGCCGGGAGGCGCGGGATATACTCATGCCCCCGATGCGTGCCGGCGCCGACGGCCACCCACCCCGGCAGCCAGGCGGGCATTCCAGGGGCGGACCGGTCTTTGCGTTCGCGGCAACATGCGGGTAGATCTCGCCACGCCTGACGCGCGGCACCTCGAACTCATCAGGAGGATGTCATGATCTCAGCCGTTTGGCACGGAATCGAAGACCTGCGAATCGAAGAGCGCCCCATGCCCACGCCGGCTGCCGACGAGGTGGTGGTGAAGGTGCACGCCTGCGGGATCTGCGGCACCGATATCCACATCCTGGAGGGGAAATTCCCGGTCTACGACCCGCCGCGGGTGATCGGCCACGAGTACACCGGGACCGTGGTCGCCGTCGGAAAGGCCGTGACCCACCTGAAGGAAGGGGACGCGGTGGCGGTGGAGCCGGGGCTCTGCTGTGGGAAGTGCTTCTTCTGCCGTGAGGCGAAGGAGAACATGTGCCTCAACCGGTTCCTCCACCCGGGCGGCATGTCGGAGTACACGTGCGTGAGCGATCGGCTCGTCCACAGGCTGCCCGAGGGGGTCTCCCTGGACGTCGGCGCCCTGGCGGAGCCGCTGGCCTGCTGCCTGCGCGCGGTGGACATGGCGCAGCTCCCGTCCGGCTGCAACGTGCTGGTCCTGGGCGGAGGCGCCGTCGGCCTCCTCACCGCGTCCCTGGCGGCGCACTCCGGCGCGGTCCAGGTGATGGTCTCGGAGCCCCTGCCGCACCGGCGGAGCGTGGCCAAGGAGATGGGCTTCCTCACGGTGGACCCGAAGACCGAGGATCTCGCCGGCGTCGTGAAGGCCAGGCTGGGTAGCCACGGGCCGGAGGTGGTCTTCGACTGCGTCGGGCACCCGCGCCTGCTCGAGCAGGCGGTGGAGCTCGTCCAGAAGCGGGGCACGGTCCAGGAGGTGGGCGTGGCCGACCCGGCCCTCTCCGCCTCCATCAGCCCGTACCGGCTGTTCGAGAAGGAGCTCACCATCAAGGCCTCCTACATGCGCCCGTATACCTTTGCCCGGGCCGTCCGCTGGCTCACCGTGTTGAACCTGCGCCCCCTGCTGGGGGTGGAGTTCCACCTGAGCCAGGCCAAGCAGGCCATCCACAGCCTGCGCGAGGGCAAGGGCCTCAAGATCCTGGTGAAGCCGTAACGACGAGCTGCGAGCCGAGAGTCGAGAGCCGCGAAGGTCCGTTGGTCGCGGGCTCGCGGCTCGCGGCTCACAACTCGCGGCTCGAAATCGTGGAGACCATCCTCACGTTCGACATCGGGACCAGCGCCTGCAAGGTTTGCCTGTGGGACGCGCGCGGGACGTTGCTGGCCTCGGCCGACGAGGCCTATCCCACCCACCACCCGCAGCCGGACTGGGCCGAGCAGAATCCCGAGGACTGGTGGCGCGCCGCGGTGGCGGCGGCCAAACGGTGCCTGGCGACCGGCGATCCCGGTCGCATCGCCGTCCTGGGGCTCTCCTCCCAGCGGGAGGGGGTCGTCCTCATGGGCCGGGACGGGAGGCCGCTGGCCCCCTGCATCATCTGGATGGACCGCCGCTGCCGGGATCAGGCGGTGCGCCTGGGCGAGGAGTTCGGCGTTCCATTCCTTCACCATCACACGGGCCTGCCGCCCGATCCCAACTACACCGCCTGCAAGCTCCTCTGGCTGCGCGAGCACCAGCCCGAGCTTCTGGATCAGGCGGCGCGGTTCTTCCAGACCCGCGACTACGTCTACCACCGCCTGACGGGCGCCGAGGTCACCGACCTCACGCTGGCGTCGCGCACCATGATGTTCGACCTCCGCCGCCACGCCTGGTGGCCGGATATCTTCCGGCGCGTTGGCGTCCGCCCGGACCAGTTCCCCCCGATCCACCGGTCCGACGAGGCGCCCTATCGTCTCTCGCGGCCGGCCGCGGAGGCGCTGGGGCTGCCCGACGGCATCCCCGTTTCCCTGGGCGCCGGGGATCGGGCCTGCGAGGGGGTCGGCGGCGGCGTCTTCGGCCACCGGGTGATGGACTCGACCGGGACGGCCAGCAACATCTCCATGACCATTGACCGGCTCCCCGAGGATCTGGGACGCGCTCCCTGCTCCATCCACGCGACGCCCGGCCGGTGGCTCCTGGAGCTGGGCATCACCACCTCCGCCTCTGTGATGCGGTGGTTCCGCGAGCTGCTCGACCTCCCGCCGGAGGGCCTGGCCACCCTGGAGCACGAGGCGGCCGCCAGTCCCCGGGGAGCGCGCAACCTCCTGGCGGCCCCGTTCTTCATGGGCGCGCGCTCGGTGCGCTGGAACGCCGATGCCCGCGGGCTCCTCCTGGGCCTCAGCCTGGGCCACACCCGGGGGGACATCGCCCGCGCCATCATGGAGGGGGTGGGCTACGAGGCCCGGGCCTGCCTGGAAGGGCTCCGGTCCCTGGCCCTGGGCCCCGGCGAGGTGGTGGCGATGGGCGGCGCTGCCCGGTCCGATCTCTGGATCCAGATCAAGGCGGACATCCTGGCCGTGCCGATCCTGCGTCCCCGCTACACCGAGGCGGCCTCGCTGGGGGCCGCGCTGCTGGCGGCCCGCTCGGTGGATCTGATTGACGACCTGGATGCAACTGCGCGAGAATGGAACCCGATCCAGCAGACGGTCGCGCCGGATCCCGAAGCGGTCGAGTTCTACGCGGGGCGACGCGCCCTGTACGAGGACGTGTACCGGGCCCTGACGCCCCTCTTCCCGCGTCTGCATGCCCCCTGACCTGCTGTACCGGAAGGAGTCGTCCCATGCCTGCCCGCAAGATCGTTCCGAAGCCCTTCGATCCCGTCGCCTTCCTCCCCCTCGACCTGTACGCCGCCATCACCGACGTGCGGATCGAGCGGCCGGCCATCGTGCAGGAGGAGGCGGAACGGCGCAAGCGCCGCTCCGTCCAGGCGCCGGACGGCAACCTGGTGATCCTGGCCGCCGACCACCCGGGCCGGAACGTCCTGAACGTGAAGGACGATCCCCTGGGCATGGCGGATCGGCATGCCTACCTCGCCCGCATCCTCCGCGTCCTGACCTCCCTCGGGATTGACGGGATCATGGGGACACCGGACCTCATCGAGGACCTCTTCATCCTGACCCGGCTGATCAAGGAGCGGGGTGGGTCGAGTCTCCTGGACGACCGCCTGCTGGTGGGGTGCATGAACCGGGGGGGTCTGCGCGGGACGGCCTTCGAGATGGAGGACACCTTCACGGCCTTCACGACGGAGCGGATGCAGGCCCTGCGCATGGACGGGGCCAAGTTCATGTTCCGCCTGGATCCCACCGATCCCGCCTCGGGCCGGACCATCCTGGCCTGTGCCGACGCGGTGAGCCAGTGCGTCCGCTCCGACCTCACGGCCTTCCTGGAGCCGCTGCCCGTGAAGCGCGTGCGGGGGAAGTACGTCGTGCAGCGGACGGTCGCGGGCCTGGCCGGCATGGTCAGCATCGCCTCGGCCATGGGGGCCTCGTCGCTGAACACCTGGCTCAAGATCCCCTCGTGCAAGGGGCTGGAGCAGGTCGCGCGGGCAACCACCCTGCCCATTCTGATCCTGGGCGGCGAGGTGACCGGGGATCCCGTGCCGGTCCTGCAAGACCTCCAGGCGGCCATGCAGGCGGGGCCCACCATCCGGGGGGCCCTGATCGGACGCAACGTGATCTTCCCCGGTGCCGAGGACCCGCGCGCCATGGCCGCGGCCGTGGCGGCCCTGGTCCACGACCGGACCGATGTGA
Organism: Candidatus Methylomirabilota bacterium; assembly: GCA_016208645.1. GTDB lineage: Bacteria > Methylomirabilota > Methylomirabilia > Methylomirabilales > 2-02-FULL-66-22 > 2-02-FULL-66-22. The sequence continues at coordinate 4,020 of JACQXP010000441.1, forward strand.
ACGGGGCGCGGGCGGTTATGGCCGCCGAGCGCGGCAAGGATCCGCGCCTGCTGCCGTAGAGCAGCCCTCAGCCATCAGCCGAAAACAGGAGAGCGGCCCGCGCGGGCCGCTCTTTGTCTTTCTGGCTAACGACGAAAGACTGATGGCTACCGGCTGCTCTGGGATGGTACACCTACGGCTGCACGAACACCGGCTTGATGTGCTTCTCCAGCAGGTTCTCCGTTACCAGCCGGCCGATCACATCCGCGTTTGCATCCAGGGCCTGCAGGTAGACGGGCCCCATCTCCGCCGCCACCTTGAACCCCACGTGGACCAACTGGCGGAAGTGGCGGTTGTAGGCCGGGTTCTTCTGGTCGTGGCGCAGCACCGCCGCATACTCTGAACCGGACCATCCCCGCACCGTCTTCGGCTCCGGCAATTTGGCCCGGTCTATGTCAATCACCGCGGCGTACGGCTTGCATAGATCCTCTAACCGGCCGTACGCTTTTTCGTAGATCTCCTGCGCCAGCTTGAGCGCGTCGCCACCCGCCATGGCCAGCCCGGCAACCTCTTCCAGCCATGTGGTGCCGGCCGTCTTGAGATGCAACCCGGCGTCGTGCTTTCGCACGGCGCGCGCCATTGGCGCGTAGATCGAGAACTTGTCGCTGCCGGAATGCACGCTGAGCTTGAGATTGGCGGGCAGACCGAATTCCCGGATCGCGAACGCGATCACCGCCAGGTCCTCGTTGAACTCTTTCTCGAACTGGGCGACATCGCCCACGTAATCCACGCCCTTGTTGAATCGCCCGGTGAATTTCGGGGCGATCGTCTGCGCCGGAATCTGCTGCTCCGCGACTGCGGCGAGAATAAAGAACAGCTCGACAGGCGTCTGCGGCTTGTCCGTCTCGTCAATGGACACCTCGGTGATGAACCGGTCCCGGCCCTTGGCAGCCTCGATGTGGCGATAGATCGCGCCGGCTTCCCGGACCGCCAGCAGGTACTTCCTCGCGATGTCGGCAATGTCCTTTTCGGATATGGCCAGCATCCTGTCAATCCCCGGAATCTTCAGTGCCGTTGCATACCGCCGGTATCGTGCCACGAAGTCCCGAATCGCTGCTTCCGGGGCGGCCTGCCCCACGAAATCCGCCACGTCGAGCGTGAAGAAATCGAGCGCCTTCACTGCGGCGTCGGCCTCGGCGCGCACGCTGTCGGGATGCGAGTGAACGATCAGATGCTCCCGGTTCGACTTGTTCCAGACCGGCGAGATTTCCACCCCCAAGCTCTTGGCCTGGACAAAGGCCCTGAGCTGCGCCACGCCCTGCCGGGCAAACCGGTCACCGATGCCCATACTGTATTTCGAAAGCATCATCGGCCTTCCCCCTTCGGGTGATGAGTACGTAGGTGGATGAGGGTATTAGGAATTCGCCTTTGGGGCCCTCGTCGAGGGAGACCCCGCTCGCAGCGAGCGCCCCGCGAGTCTCCCCGGGTCCCCTGCGCGGCCGCGACCCGACCGAGGATGCCGCGGGGCATCTCGCGATGTCAAGGGGAAACCAGTTCTCGCCCGGGCTGGGAAGACTGCAATGGACAAGCCTCGGCGGATTATTGGTGTGCCTCAGGGAGTCGGCGGGCGCCTACTCTTCCTTGCCCCTCTTGTCGGCTTGGATGTGTCGGGGTGAGGGCAGTTTGCTCTTCCGTCGCCCCGGTGCGGGTGCCCAACGACGGCGCATGGTTAGGCAGCAGAGAAGAGGGCCTCCATGGAGACCTCGATGTCCTTCTTCTGCACAACCTTCGAGGCATCGAGGATCTCGATTTCGAGGGGCTGGCCCTTTGTCGAAAGGTGGACGATGACCCCTTCGGCGATGTCTCGGGAATCGGCAGGCTTTCCCTCACGGAGCCGAATGGTCAGGACATCCGCGTCAGGAGAGTATTTGATCCTCATGGCTCCGTCCCCCTTGAAAGCTTCCTGTCAACCCTGACCTCATAGATCCGCCCCCGCGGGTGATTGCGGATGGAGACCACGTCGAGTTTCATGTCGTCGTGCCCTCTTCACTGAGGGGGCGAGACAGCGGCCTTCCTCACCTGCGGAGGGAATCCCCAAGGCTCTCACAGCAAGACAAGCTATCATCCGCTGCCTCTCACGTCAACTCCGCCGTAACTAAGCGTGAAACACCCCGCCAAGAAGATTCAGACAGCGGAGATAGCCTGAATCGTTCCTCTTCAAATCTTGGCGGGGCTTTTCACTGGCGGGCTTTCTCACTTGACACCGCAGGAGAAAGGCGGTATTGGGATTTTTGGATCTCCCCTTGACATCTCCGGGGGCACCCTGAGAGCCTCCGTCAGACGTGGGCCAGCGGACCCCTTCGCCAAAGCGACATACCCTTCGAATATCGCTGGCTTCCCCGCGTGACACGGGGAACGGCCAGATTTCCCACCCGGACCTTTCAATTACCTCATCGGCGAATTGCTGTCTTCCGTAGGGGCCTTTGTTTGCGAAAGGGGGGCGCAAATGAAGCCAAACAGCTCTCCGGACAAATGTCCGTATCTCTTGGCAGCACTGACGCTGGCGGCCTTCCTCGGCGGTGGCATCGGCGTCGCCGAC
>JACQXP010000442.1 GCA_016208645.1 Candidatus Methylomirabilota bacterium
AAGACCTTCGGCGCAGAGGTGGGCGGCGGGAACCTGGCCATCTCCCGCAAGATCCCCAAGGAGCGGCAGGACGCGGCCTGGAAGTTCATCGAGTGGATGACCTCCAGCGGGAACGCCGCGCAGTGGAGCCTGGCCTCGGGCTACGTGGCCACGCGGAAATCCGCCTACGAGGTCCCGGCCATGAAGGAGTTCCTGGCCAAGGATTCCCGCTATCTGGTGGCCCGGGATCAGTTGCAGTACGCGGCCGGGAAGGTGATGGCGCCCAACTTCCAGAAGATCCGGGAGATCCTGAAGAAGCAACTGGACGACGCCGTGGACGGCAAGGTGAGCCCCAAGGAGGCCATGGCCACGGTGCAAAAGCAGGTGGAGGCGGTGATCAAGCGGTAGCGGGTTTTCGGGGGCGGAGGGCGCGGGCCTGTGCTATAGTGCCGGGCATGCGGTCCCGCTCCCCCCGCCCGGCTCGCCTGCGCGTCATCGGACTCTCTTGCTGCATCCTGGGAGTATTGGGTCGCCAGGGGACAGGTGTGGCCGCAACTCCGACGGAAAAGACACCGCGACCTCTTGAGATTCACGCGCACCGCGGCGGGGCCGGCCTGGCCCCCGAGAACACACTGGCCGCGTTCCGGAAGGGCATGGAGTGGGGTGCCGATGCGCTGGAGATGGACCTCCACGTCACGCGGGACGGGAAGGTCGTGGTCATCCACGACGAGAGGCTGGACCGGAGCACGGATGGCCGGGGAAACGTGGCCGATCTCACGCTGGCGGAGGTGAGGCGTTGGGACGCGGGGGTGAAGTTCTCGCCCGCCTTCCGTGGGGAGCGGATCCCGACCCTGCGGGAAGTCCTCGAACTGGTCAAGGCCAGCGGGAACACCCGGATCCGATTGGATCTCGAGCTCAAGTATGCCCCGGATCGTCCGGGACAGCCCGAGGACTTCGAGGAGCGGGTCCTAGAGCTGTTGCGGCAGATTGGTTTCGTCGAACGGGTCAACGTCATCTCCTTTCACCACCCCTCTCTCTTCAAGATAAAGGCGCTAGAGCCAAAGGTACGGACCGGTCTGCTGGCGGGGGGACAACAAGCTCCGCTGGATCCGGTGGCGCTGGTCCGGCAGTATCAGGCGGACTACTATTCCCCCAGCGTCCGCCACGTGACGGCCGGGGTGGTGGCGATTGTCCACCGGGCAGGCGTTCCGATCGTGCCCTGGACCGTCAACGAGGAAGCGGAGATGCGGCGGCTGATCGGCCTGGGGATCGGCACCTTGGCGGGGGACGCGATCGTCACGGATTATCCGGATCGGCTCCTGACTCTGCTGAAGGCTTCCCGGTAACGCAGGCCATAACTCCCGGAGAGGAGGAGGCAGACATGAAACGCACGTTCCGTTTGAAGTGGCTGCTCGCGGTGGGTATCAGTTTCCTGGTCGCCTCGAGCTCGGCCTCGGCCGAGGCGCAGCAGCGCGTCCAGGTCGAGTTCTGGCACGGCCTCGGCCAGCCGCTGGGTGGCATCCTGGAGAAGGTCGTCGCGGACTTCAATGCCTCGCAGCCCAGGTACCAGGTGAACGCCACCTTCAAGGGTCAATACCCCGAGACGATGATGGGCGCCATCGCCGCCTTCCGTGCCGGCAACGCGCCGCACATCGTGCAGATGTTCGAGGTGGGCACCGCCACCATGATGGCGGCGCGCACTGCCATCAAGCCGGTCTCCGAGCTGGCGAAGGAGACCGGGGTGTCCATTGACCCCAAGAACTACGTCGGCGGCGTGCGCGGCTACTACAGCACGACGGACGGCCGGCTGGTGTCCATGCCCTTCAACAGCTCGACGCCCGTCACCTGGTACAACAAGGACGCCTTCAAGAAGGCAGGGCTGGACCCGGAGAAGCCGCCCCGGACCTGGGAGGAAACCTGGGCCGCGGCCCGCAAGATCGTGGCGACCAAGGCGGCTCCCTGCGGCTACACCATGGCCTGGCCCACGTGGACCCAGTACGAGAACTTCAGCGCCATCCACAACGTGCCGCTGGCCACCAAGGCCAACGGGATGAACGGGATGGACGCCGAGCTGAAGATCAACAGCCCGCTGCACGTCAAGCACCTGCAGGCCATGATGACCCTGCAGAAGGAGGGGGTCTTCAAGTACGGCGGCCGGGACGGCAAGGCCGACGCGCTCTTCCCGTCGGGCGAGTGCGCCATCTTCCACGGCTCGTCCGGCATGCGCGCCCGCGTCGTCCGCGAGGCGAAATTCAACTGGGGTGTGACATTCCTGCCGTACTACAAGGGGACGAAGAACGCCCCGAAGAACTCGATCATCGGCGGTGCAAGCTTCTGGGTCATGACCGGTCCGAAGCGCACGGCAGAGGAGTACAAGGCGGTGGCGGAGTTCTTCAGCTACCTCAGCCGGCCGGAAGTGGACGCCAAGTGGCACATGGACACCGGCTACGTGCCCATCACGCTGAACGGGATCGCGCTGGCGTCGGGGCAGGGCTACTACATCAAGAACCCGGGGGCGGACATCGCGTTCCGCCAGCTCACGCTGACCGAGCCCACCGAGAACTCCATGGGCCTTCGGCTGGGCAACATGCCGGAGATCCGCGTGATCATCCAGGAGGAGATGGAGAAGGCCTTCCAGGGCCAGCAGACCGCCAAGCAAGCGTTGGACAACGCCGTGAAGCGGGGCAACGTCGTCCTTCGCAACTTCGAGCGGACCAACCGCCCGTAGCCCCCCTCACCCAACCCTCTCCCCGCTTGCGGGGAGAGGGTGATGGGAGTGGGATCGCCGCAGGCTGTGGGTGACCCCTCTCCCCGCTTGCGGGGAGAGGGTGAGGGAGAGGGGCCTGGATCCCTGCGAGGTTCGCGCGATCCAGACGGGAGTGCCACCAACCCCGGGAGCCGCTGATGCGCCGGCGCGTCATCTTTCCCAACAAGGTCCTCCCGTACCTGCTTCTCGCACCCCAACTCGCCATCACGGTGGTTTTCTTCTTCTGGCCGGCCGCGCAGGCGATCTATTATTCTGTCTTACTCCAGGACCCCTTCGGCCTGCGCACCCAGTTCGTCTGGCTGGAGAACTTCCGGATCATCCTCACCGACCCCCTGTATCTCGGATCGGTCCAAGTCACCGTCATTTTTTCGACCGCCGTGGCGGCCCTGCCTATGGGAGTGGCGCTCCTGTTCGCAGTGATGGCGGACCGAAAAATCCGGGGGACGCACGTCTACCGAACGCTCCTGATGTGGCCGTACGCCGTCGCCCCCGCTGTGGCCGCCAGCCTCTGGTTGTTTATCTTCCATCCGGACATCGGGATCATCGGCCGCTGGCTCAACGATTTCGGGATGCATTGGGACTATAAGCTCAACGGGAACCAAGCGCTCTTGCTGGTCATCCTGGCCTCTTCCTGGAAGCAGGTGAGCTACAATTTCCTC
>JACQXP010000443.1 GCA_016208645.1 Candidatus Methylomirabilota bacterium
TGTCAGACTGTAACAGGATGGCGTCGTACCGTCAACTCTCGTCACAATGGTGTCGTGCACCCAACACGCGAACGCAGCTTGACAGGTGGTGCGCAGACGAAATATGATGGACGTCTTCCCTAATCAAACGCGGAGGACCCATGAAGCGGACGTATCAGCCGAATAAGAGCAAGCGCAAGGGAAGCCACGGCTTTCTCAAGCGGATGAGCACAGCGAACGGGAGAAAGGTTCTCAAACGGCGGCGGGCCAAGGGTCGGCACCGCCTGACCGTTTAGGGGGCGCCGGTGCGGGGGCGTGGTGGGGGGGCTTTGGCCGGTCGCCTGCGGCGACAGGGGGTCCGGGTGAGCGCGGGTCCGTGGACCATCTGTGCGAACAGCGCCGCGGGCAGAGGCAGGCTGATCCTCGCCCTGGGCCGCGCCAGCGGCGGCGCGGTGACGCGCAGCCGCGTCCGGCGCATCGCCCGGGAGGTCCTGGCAGGCAGGTGCGAACGTCCCGAGGGGGCGGACCTCTTGCTTCTCGCCCGGAGCGACGTCAGCCGCCACCCGCGCCGCCAGGTACGCGGCAGCCTGGCGGAACTTCTGAAGCGCCTGTCTGCTGCCCTGGCGCGCCAGGCGGGACAGGGACAGCGACATGCATGATCCCTCCCGCGTAGCCGCCGCCGCCATCCGGGGATATCGGCGCTGGCTGGCGCCCGCCCTGCCCCCCGCCTGCCGGTTTTTCCCGAGCTGCTCGGCGTACGCCTTGGAAGCCGTGGAACGCCACGGCCTCATCCGGGGCCTGGCGCTGGCGACTCGGCGGGTGATGCGCTGCCACCCCTATCATCCGGGCGGACTCGATCCCGTGCCCTAGGCCCCCCTCGTTTCCGGAGAACGCATGGAACGAAACGCGATTCTGGCGACAGCGCTGGTCAACCTCATCCGCGTGGGGTACCAGTGGTATCTCTCCCGCTTCGAGCCGGCGCCCCAGGAGCCGGCCCGGCCGGCCCCCGCCACCCCCGCCACGGCGCCCATGGCGGCCCCGCCCGCCGCCACCTCCGCGGCCCCGCCACCGAAAGCCACCCCCAAGCCGAAGGGCTATACCCCGACGGCTCAGCTCAGGCTCGCGGCGCGAGAGGTCATCGTGGAGACCCCCCTCATGCGGGTGGCGCTGTCCACGGCCGGGGCGCGGGTCACGAGCTGGCAGCTCAAGCACTATCGGGTGGGCAACGGGGCCCCGGTGGAACTGGTCGCCCTGAAGGATCCGGCTGGCGTGCCAGGCCCGTTGGCGGCCTGGGCGGACGGGGAGCAGGCCCAGGCGGTCTACCGGGCCGACGCCGATCGGCTCGATCTGACCGGCCGGGATGCCACCGGCAGGCTGACCTTCACTCAGGTGGCCGCCTCGGGGATCGAGATTCAGAAGCGCCTCACCTTCCACGCGGACCGCTATCAGGTGGAGGTTGACCTGACCGTCCGGAACCTTTCGGGGACCGACCAGCCGGTCGAGCCCCGGCTGGTCTGGGGACCGGGGCTGCGGAACAGCCTGGACAAGAAGCAGAGCACCCTGCAGGCCCCGACCCTGTGGCTGGATGGGAAGCGGGTGCACGAAGATCTGGCGAAGGTGAACGGAGAAAAGGCGCTGCCGGGCACCCTCTCGTGGGCCGCGCTCCAGGACACCTACTTTGCGGCCGCCCTGCTGCCCAAGGACAAGGAACTCCACGCCTTCGTCATGAAGGCGGCCGGGGACCAGCCGGTCGTCGGGCTGGCGGGGGCCAAGCGGGTGCTGGCGCCGGGGGGCCAGACGACCGGGACGGCCTGGGTGTTCGCGGGGCCCAAGGACCTCGACGTCCTCCGGGGGGTCGGGCAGGACCTGGACAGCCTCGTGGACCTGGGCTGGTTCGACTTCCTGGCCCGACCCGCCCTCTGGCTCCTGAAGTTCCTCTACCGGTTCACGGGCAACTACGGCATCGCCATCATCCTGGTCACCGTGCTGCAGAAGATTGCCTTCCACCCCCTCACCCACAAGAGCCTGAAGTCCATGCAGGCGATGCAGGCCATCCAGCCCAAGATCCAGGCCCTGCAGGAGCGGTACAAGAACAATCCGCAGAAGAAGCAGGAAGAGACGATGGCGCTGTACAAGAAGCACGGGGTGAATCCCATGGGCGGCTGCTTGCCGATGGTGGTCCAGATCCCCATCTTTATCGCCCTCTACAACGCCCTGGGCAGCTCCGTCGAGATGTGGCAGGCGCGCTTTCTGTGGATCCGGGACCTGACCCAGCCCGACTCCCTGTTCAGCCTGGCGGTCTGGGGCGGCTACGACTTTCACGCCAACATCCTGGCCCTGCTCATGGGGGTGAGCATGTGGGTCCAACAGAAGATGTCCCCTCCGGCAGGCGACCCCCGGCAGGCGCAGATGATGCTGTGGATGATGCCCATCCTGTTCACCTTCATGTTCTGGAGCTTCCCGTCCGGCCTCGTCCTGTACTGGCTGGTCAACAACATCCTGCAGGTCGGCCAGCAGTGGCTGATCACCCGGACGCCCGCCCGCCCGCCCGCCACCGAGGGTCAGGCGGCGTAGGCGGCCCGCCGCTCCCCCGCGCACCATGGGCCTGCGGCATCGCCCCCGGCCCGACCCGGACGAACTCCTGATCACCGGCGCCCTGTCCCTGGGGCTCCACCTGGGGCCGGAGCAGGTCGCGGCCTTCCGCGCGTACCGCGAGGAGATCGCTCGCTGGTCGGCGCGGATGAGCCTCACCGCCCTGCGCGACCCCGAGGAGATCGTTCGGGCCGGCTTTCTCGACTCGCTGGGGTGCCTCCCGCTCATCCCGCGCGAGGCCAGGCGCGCCCTGGACGTCGGGTCCGGCGCCGGCTTTCCCGCGATTCCCTTGAAACTCTTGCGGCCAGAACTCGCCTTCACCCTGGTGGAAGCCTCGCGCAAGAAGGCCTCGTTCCTCCAGCACGCGGTGCGGCACCTTCGGCTGGGGGAGGTTCGGGTCGTCCAGCGTCGCGCCGAAGCCCTGGCGGACGACCCCGCGGAGCGGGGCGCCTACGATCTGGCCCTGGCCCGCGCGGTGGCCCCACCGCCCGAGCAGGCGTGCCTGGTTAGGCCATTTCTGGGGGCCGGGGGCCTCTTCCTGCTCCAGGCTGGGCCCGGGCCCCTGGGTCCCGATGCCCTGGACTGGCTGGCCGGCCGGGGGTTCGAGTTGGCCCGGGAGCTGGCCCTCCCGGCTGCCCTGGGGCGGCCGGGGCGCCGCGTGCTCGCGCTCCGGCGGGTCGAGCCCCGAGGCCCGGGGGCATGTTTCACGTGAAACACGCGATCCCCCCTTGGCCCGCCGAGCCCCGATGTGCTATGGTTCGTCGGAAAGTGTCCGGAGAGGAGGGCGGGCGTGACCAGGATCATGGCGGTCGCGAACCAGAAGGGCGGCGTGGGCAAGACCACCACGGCCGTCAATCTGGCCGCCTGCCTGGCCGCGGCCGAGCGGCGCACCCTCCTGGTGGACGCCGACCCGCAGGCCAACGCGACCACGGGGGTCGGGGTGAACGCAGGAGCGGTCAAGATCCACACCTACCACCTGCTCCTGGGCACGGCCCGGGCGGCCGAGGCGACCCTGCCGACGGCCCTGCCCGCCCTCCAGGTGATCCCGGCCCGGCGCGAGTTGGTCGGCGCGGAGGTGGAACTGGTAGATCTGCCCGACCGGGAGCTGCGGCTGAAGCGGGCGCTACTGGCCGTTGCCCCGCGCTACGACTACATCCTGATCGATTGTCCCCCGTCCCTGGGGTTCCTGACGCTGAACGCCCTGGTGGCGGCCGACTCGGTGGTCATTCCCCTGCAGTGCGAGTACTACGCGCTGGAGGGGCTCGGGCAGATCCTGGACACGATCCGGCTGTGCCGGCAGAGCCTGAACCCGCGCCTGGAGGTCGAGGGCATCCTCCTCACGATGTATGATTCGCGGGTGAACCTGGCCGGGCAGGTGGCCCGGGAAGTCCGCCATCACTTTCCGGACCGGGTGTTCCGCACGGTCATTCCCCGGAACGTCCGGCTGAGCGAGGCGCCCAGCCACGGCCAGCCGGTGATCCTCTACGACATCCGCTGCCCCGGCGCCGAGGGGTACCTGAGTTTGGCGCGGGAGGTGATCGATGGTACAAAAACGCGGGCTCGGTAGGGGGCTCTCGGCACTGATCCCCGGCGCCGAGGAGTCCGGGGCGACCGGCCTGGAGATCCCGCTGGCGGAACTGGAGAGCAACCCGCTGCAGCCGCGCCGGTACTTCGAGCAGGCGGCCCTGGAGGAGTTGGCGGCCACCATCCGGGCCCACGGGGTGTTGACGCCGGTGGTGGTCCGCCGCGCCCCCCAGGGCTACCAGATCGTGGCCGGAGAGCGGAGGGTCCGGGCGGCACGCCTGGCCGGGCTCACGCGGATCCCCGCCATCATCAAAGAGGCCAGCAACGCCCAGGCGCTGGAGATGGCCCTGGTGGAGAACCTGCAACGGGAGGACCTCAACCCGGTGGAGGCGGCGGAGGCCTACCGGCGCCTGACCGAGGAGTTCGGCCTGACCCAGGAGGAGGTCGCGGAGCGGCTGGGGCGCGACCGATCCTCGGTGACCAACGCCCTGCGCCTGCTGCGTCTCCCGCGGCGGCTGCGAGAGGACCTGGTAGCGGGGGCCCTGTCCGAGGGGCACGCCCGCGCCCTCCTTGGGCTAGAGAAGGCGGCGGACCAACTGAAGGCGCGAGATCTCATCCTCAAGCGCGGGCTCACGGTCCGGGCCACGGAGGCCTTGGTGCGCCGCCTGCGCCGCGGATCGCGGGGTCCGGGCGGTCGGCCCCAGGCCGGGGACGCGAACCTGCGCGCCCTGGAGGATCAGTTGCGGCTGGCCCTGGGAACCAAGGTGCGCATCCTGCGGAACGGCAGGGCGGGCACCCTGGAGATCAGCTTCTTCTCCGACGAAGACCTGACGCGCCTCGTGGAACTCATGGCGGGGCCACGCTAGGACATGCAGCTCCGGATCAGGGCATCGGCCCTCTTTCCCCTGGCAGGGGTGGACTGGCCCCGGAAGCTCTTGATGGGCGGTGCCACCGGCCTTCTCCTCGAGCTCGTCTTCGTGGGCCTGGCATACCTCCTCTCCGAGGAGGCGGCCTTCGGGATCGCGCCGCTCGTGGTAGGGCTGAACTTCCCCGCGCTGGGGTACATCCTGCAAGTGTACCGGGGGACGCTCCTGTGGGAGGTGGGGGCGCTGCCCGAGTGGGAGAACTGGCCCGCCCTGCTGCGCAACGGGCTGGCGGCCTTCGCGGTTTGCCTGGCCTACGGCGTGGTTCCCTTGCTGCTGCTCCTGGTGGGGCTGGGCCTCTTGGTCAAGGGCGGGATCCTCCTGTTCCTGGGGATGGTCCTCATGGTGCTGGGGGTCCTGGCCGGGGTGTTCATGCTGTTCTTCCTCCCCATGGCCCTGGCCCGCTACCTGGCCGAGCGGCGGATCGAGGCCGCCTTCCACCCGGCCGTCCTTTGGGAGGGGATCAACGCGGTGCTGGCGGAGTACGTGGCGACCTATCTGCTGAGCATCGGGGCCTACATCCTGGCCAGCCTGATCGCGGCGATCCCGTATCTCGGCGGATTGATCTGGCCCTTCCTCTGGTTCTACCTCATGCTGGTGCAGGCCCGACTCTTCGGGGAGATTTGCGCCAAGGCGGCCTGAGCGGATCTCCCTGCACCCGCTGCCCGGGAGGATTCATGACGACAACCGCAGAGGCCATCGCGGCGTTCCTAGTCGGGGCCGGCGTGCGCCGGATCTACGGGATGCCGGGCGGCGGCAGCACGCTCGACGTCATCGAGGCCGCGCGGCAGCGCCAGATCGAGTTTCTCCTGGTCCACCAGGAGGCCGACGCGGCCCTCCTGGCCGCCACGGAGGGCGACCTCCTGGACCGGCCCGGAGTGTGTCTCCTCCCCATGGGGCCCGGCGTCGCCAGCGCCGCCGGCGGCGTGGCGCAAGCCTCCCTCGACCGTTCTCCCCTGTTGGTCCTCTCCGACCGATCGTCCCGGACGAGCCTGCGCCTCGCCCCGCGGCAGGGGCTGGATCACGGCCGGCTCCTGGCGGCCGCGGTCAAGGATACCGCAACGATCACGGCCCCCCGGACCGAGCGGCTGGTCCAGTGGGCCTGGAACGAAGCGCTCACCGCTCCACGGGGGCCCGTTCACCTCGATCTTCCGGCGGACGAGGCGAACCGGCCGGCCGGCCGGCACACACCGCGACCGGCCCGGAATCGCCCGAGCAAGCCTTCGCCGAGCGCGATTCGCGCTGCGGCGCGACTGCTGGCCCGCCGCGGCCGGGCCGTCGTCATCGCAGGCCTTGGCTGCCGCGGGGCGAGGCCAGCCCGCGCTCTCCAGGAATTGGTGGAGCACCTGGGATCCCCGGTTCTGACCACCCACCGGGCCAAGGGCGTGATTCCGGAGGATCATCCCCTGGTGGCCGGGAACTTTGCCGGGGGCCGACTCGAGATGGAGCTCCTCTCCAAGGCGGACGGGGTGCTGGCGGTTGGGGTGGATCCGGTGGAGCTGCTCCCGCGCCCCTGGAAGGGCGGGCTGCCGGTGGTCGTGCTGGGGGAGTACCGGGTCGGCCACCGCCCATACGAGGCGGCCCACGAGGTGATCGCCGACCTGCCCGCCTCCCTCGAGGCCCTCAGAGAGGCCCTGCCCCCCGGCGGGGGCTGGGGCCTGGCGGAGTGGGCGGGGCGGGGCGGCGAGTTCAAGCGGCGCGCGCGATCCCTGCTGGCCGAAGCCGGCGCGGGGCGGGGGCGAGCCGGCCTCCCCCCGCACCGGGTGGTGGAGATCGCGCGAGAGGCGTTCCCGCGGCAGACGGTGGCCGCGGTCGACTCCGGAACCCACGCCTTGGCAGTTGCCGAGTTCTGGGAGACCTACGAGCCGAAGGGATACCTGTGCTCCAGCGGCCTCACCGTCACGGGGTACGCCCTTCCTGCCGCCATCGCCGCCAAGCTCGTCGCCCCGGATCGCCCCGTCCTGGCCTTCCTGGGAGACGGGGGGTTCCTTCGGAGCGTGGGCGCCCTGGCCATTGCAGCCTGGCAGCGACTCGCCCTGGTGGCCATCGTCTTTATGGACGCGTCCTTGAGTTTCAGCCGGATCCAGCAAGAACAGAGGCGGTACGCGCCGATCGGCGTCTCGCTGGGGGCCATGGACATCCCCAAGTTGGCGGAAAGCCTGGGGGCACTCGGCACCGAGGTGGAGACCGAAGAGGAGCTGCGATCCGCCCTCAAGGATGCCGTCGGCACCACCCAACCCGCCATTATTGCCGTTCGGGTCCGGCCCACCGGGTACCGCCGGATGCTGGAACTCCTGCGCGGGAAGGTGGGGGGATAGGTGACGGGGCAGCCTGCCAGCGCCCCGCCCCGGATCGCCGGAGACAGAGCCTGGTGCGGGGACTCCCAATCCGACCGCGGGTCAACCGGGGGAAGCAGTTGACGCGCTGCGTTAAGGCCTGCCGCTCTTTCCTCTCTGCTCCGTCTGGTCGGAGGGGGGTTCCGATGCGAGGGCGATGGCTGGACCGAAGAGGTTCGGCGAGGGGAATCAGCCCAAATAATTCACCTCCGCGTGTCCCTCGAGGGACGGCCCGTCTCTTTCTCCCACGAGGCACATGTACCTGGCAGCCTGGAGGGCTTTGATCAGCGCAGGGTCCACGGGAGACTCACTTCAGCTTTTCGAGGGCATAGGCGCCGAACTCATAGGTCACCCGCTGCCGCACGCCGTGGCACTCGATGATGTCGCCTGACCGCACGTCATCGGGAAGGAACACGACCTCCTCCCCCACGGCGCAACTGGCCTTCTTGACCTCGGTGACTGACCAGCCACCGTCCCGTTCGCTCGCCCGGAGCGAAAGGCCTGCTCAGTTGGGACAGTCAAAGGCGTCCCCGCTCGTGATCCCGGCCGGGATCTCGATGGCCTGCCCTCAGCCCTTGCAGGATGCGGTTCGCACCGTTTCTCTCCTCCGGCCGGCCTCCTCCTCGCGGGGCTAGCCTACCGCGAGCAGCCGCTCGATCTTGCCCCGATCGAACCCCACCACCGCCTCCCCGTCAATGATGGTGACCGGGGTCGCCCGGTACCCGAGCTTCAGCAGTTCCTGAAGCGCAGCCGGGTCTGTACGAATGTTGCAGTTCCTGAAGCGCAGCCGGGTCTGTACGAATGTTCTTGTCCACGAAGGACACACCCTTGCGAGAAAGAAACTCTTTCTCCTGGTCGCACGCCCCTCACCCGGGCTGCGAGTACACAACGACCTGCTTCGCCATGGATTCCTCCCTGCCACCGCCTGTTGGTGCCGCCAACCTCTGTCATTACACCATTTCACGGGAGACGGCGACGAGTTCTGTCTCCCGATTTAGATGCTTCGCCCGGGTCAGGCGTCTCGCCATAGTCTAAAAGAATCTTTGATTCTGGTAGCCCACTTCTACCGCCGCCGGTACTTCCCTATCAGCTCCGCCTGGGCGAGAATGCGCCCCTGCATCGCCTTTTCCACGTCCTTCTTGGTCGTCGTCGCGGGCAGATTCAGTGTCGTATCGAGGGCGTAGAGCTTGAAGAAGTACCGGTGGGTCCCTGAAGGGGGACACGGGCCCCCATAGCCGATTCGCCTGAAGTCTGTGGTCCCCTGTTTCGCCCCATTCGGCAGCGACTCCTTCTTGGGAAGATTCTCTTCGAGGGAGCGCGCGCTGGCGGGGATATTCCACATCACCCAGTGAACCCACGTTCCGCCAGGCGCATCGGGATCATCCGAGATCAATGCAAAGCTCTTCGTCCCGGCCGGGGGGTTCGACCAGCTCAGGGGCGGGGAAACATCCGGGCCATCGCACGTGTATTTCGCCGGGATCATGCCTCCGGGATCGAAAGACTGACTCTTGAGTTCCATGCTCGCACCTCCCGCCGATAGCATGGCGACCACAACCCCAGCCAGAATCGGAGGGCCCCCCGAGAAGGCCATGCCCATACCCCTCTGCCCGGGCGAATCAGCGTGTGGCCTGGTAGATCACCGGCCGATAGCGCGGCGGGGGAATCGGCTTGCCCGCCTGGCGGGCGGCTTCCAGCCACACGCTCTTGGCGCGTTCCAATTCAGCCAGGGCCTGTTCCGGCGTCTCCCCGAAGGCGGAGCAAGGCTCCAGGTCCGGGATGTCGGCGATGTAGCCGCCGTCTTCTTCGCTATAGAAGATGTTGATGTGATACATGTGTGACTTTACGCAGGGCGCGGCATTGTGTCAAGGCTCAGGTGTTTAGGAGCCAGTCGGGCGCTCCCCTCAAGGTCCGAGTCGACTCCCCCACGGTGGCCCGGGCCCGGGCTCCCACCGCCAGGCGTGATGCTCGGACACGCATGACCTTCTCTGTTCCCTG
The DNA here is from genome assembly GCA_016208645.1 of Candidatus Methylomirabilota bacterium. Taxonomy (GTDB): domain Bacteria; phylum Methylomirabilota; class Methylomirabilia; order Methylomirabilales; family 2-02-FULL-66-22; genus 2-02-FULL-66-22. The sequence goes on from JACQXP010000443.1 coordinate 9,350, forward strand.
GAGTCCAAAATAGCTCAGGAATAAGGGGCGGCCGGATGAGGCCCTTCTGGGCCGCGCCTGTTCTCCGTCGATCATCCGGAAGAATTCCTCGCCACACGGCAGCGCCAAATCAGGGGCCGCCGGAGAGCAGGCGGGCCTGGAAGCCGAGGCGGTTGATGGTGGCGACGATGTCGGCGGGGGTGATCCGGTCCGGGTCGTACCGAACGATTGCCTCGGCCCGCTCCAGGCTCACCTCTATGTGACCGACCCCGGGAAGCCGCGACACGGCGGCTTTGACCGAAGCGGGTCAGGCGGGACAGACCATGCCCTTGACAGAGATCCGGACCTCTAGCGGCGAGGCAGCCCAGGCCGCGGCGAATCCGTCGAGCAACAGGCAAAGCGCGGGAGCCAGTGCACTAATCACGGCGCGCCGGGTCAACAACGCATCCTCCACAGGCCCGTTACATCCCCGCCTTGACGAAGAAGTACCCCTCGTAAATCCCCACGACAATCAGGACTAGGCCGGCGGCCCGGACGATCCAGGGCGCCGAGGTCCGCAGACCAACGAGCAGCGCATTGCCGGAGAGCCCGGCGATGAGGGCCGTCCCGACCATCAGTGCTGCCATGGCGAAGGCGAAGCTTCCGAAGGTCAGGAGGGCGGCCCCGATACGCCCGCTGCTGAGGGGCAGGACGATAATCGAGGCGTACACCGGAAGAGTGCACGCAGTCGAGGCGAGGCTATACACGGGCCCATAGACGAACATGGCTCGCATCGGCCCATTGGAGGCTGCCGGATCAGGCAGCATCCACCGATTGGCCAGAGCGGCAACCTTGCCACCGCCCGGGGATTGTCCGGCCAGGAGCAAGGCGCCCAGGAATACGAGGAGGACTGCCAGCATGGGCTTGAGCTTGACCAGCAGCGCACCCAAGGGCCAGGCCACCAGGCTGAGGATGAGGCCGACGACAAGAAAGAAGGTGACGCCACCGGCGCCGCACGCACCTCCCAAGAGGGCGGCCCTGCTCACCCGGCCCAGCCGGCTGACTCCCTCGGTAGAGAGGAGGGCCAACTGGTAGGAGACATAACCGGGAAACAAGGCGAAGGCGCACGGCGAGAAGAAGGCGCCTGCTCCCGCGAGGAGCCCGAAGAGAACCAGCCCTGAGGGCGAGGTGAAGTCCAGCCGGTCCAGGCCCTCGACGACCCAGACATTCCACGTCCAGAGGCCGAGCGCCAGGACCCCACCAAGGACGAGAAACCCGGCGGCCGCCGCCAGGACCCTGGGACCCCGCTGCGCTCTCACCGCGCCACCTCCAGAAGGCGCTGGCGTTTCTGGGCTACAGGAAAGGCGACCTCAAGCGGGCCGAGCGGGCCGCAGAGGAGGTGCTCTCTCTCCCGATCTGCCCTGAGATAGAGGACTCCGACC
>JACQXP010000396.1 GCA_016208645.1 Candidatus Methylomirabilota bacterium
CACCCGGCCCTTGGCTTTCAGTTGCGGTACCAGACTCTTCGCCATGTTCACCGGCACGGCAAAGCCGATCCCGATGTTGCCGCCCGACTGACTGAAGATGGCGGTGTTGATCCCGACCACCTCGCCCCTGGTGTTGAACAGGGGACCGCCCGAGTTGCCGGGGTTGATGGCGGCATCGGTCTGGATGAAATCGTCGTAGGGGCCCTGGCCGATGACCCGCCCCTTGGCGCTCACGATCCCGGCGGTGACGGTCTGTCCCAGGCCGAAGGGATTCCCGATGGCGATCACCCAGTCCCCGACGCGAAGGGCATCGGAATCGCCGACACGCACTACGGGTAGATCCGCCCTCGCATTGATCTTGATCAGGGCGAGATCGGTCCGTGGATCGCGGCCGATGACCTTGGCCTCGTACTCCTTCTCGTTGGCCAGCTTCACCATGATCATGCCGGCGTTCTCGATGACGTGGTTGTTCGTCAGGATGTAGCCGTCCTTGTCAATGATGAACCCGGAGCCCAGGCTCTGCTGGGGTCGCGGTTCCTGGGGCATGGGACCGCCGAAGAACCGCTCGAAGAACTCCTCGAACGGCTCCGGGCCGCGGAACGGCCCTCGGAACCCGCGGCGGGGCTGCCGCGCCGCTTGGGTCGTGCCGATATTGACGACCGCCGGCTTGACCTCGTCCACCAAGGGCGCGAGGGTGTCCGGCCGCGAGGGGACCCAGCCTTCCGGTGCTGGCTTCGTCTCTGCCGCGGTGGCTGTGGCTCTGGAACTCCGGAGAAGGTCGGTGCCGCCGAAGTAGAAGAGATACCCGAGCAGCAGGATGACGGCGATCCCGCCTACGGCCTTCACTACCGAGTTGAGCTGACGCATGGTTCCACACTCCCTTGAAACAACAGGCCAGGATGCCAGGAGGCTGGGAGGCTAGGAAGCTGAGACCTGATCTGGCGTCCTAGCGTTCTAGCGTTATAGCTGTGTCGCCTTCTCGCCCGTTAGTGGCAGCCGCCGGACGGCCTAGTCGCGGGGGCTCCCGCCTTCGTCGGAGCCGGAGCACCGTGCCCGGCATGTTCGTCGGCCGGCTCATCTTTGCGCTTCGACCCGTGCTGGTGGCCCCCGTGCCCGCCGCAGCCCATGCCGAACATGTGCATGGCCACGAAGATCCCGCCCAGCACGATCCAGAGACCGTAGTTCGAAAGAAACTCTGCCATGATCGTCCCTCCCCTCGATCCCCGCAGGGATCCTGAAAGTTTCCTCTGCCTATGGAGATGAGCAACCGGGATGCCAGAGTTGGCCGGACCCCATCCAGGATCCGCGAGCGGGCGTATCCCCTTGATTTTTCAAGCAGGATCGAAACGGGTGGCTGCGGGCAGAAGGGAAGATTCGGGAGAGCGCAACCTCAGGCTTGACGATTTGGCAAGACGCTCTCTTGTCCCTCTGAGCTGGGCCGACAGAATGTCAATGGCCAGCAGGCAGGATCACCACCTACGCGAGTGATCGAATCGTCCGGACAGGCAGCGTGACATCTGTGATGGCATGGGAGATAAGAGGCGATTCGAATCGGAGAAGTGGCGACCACTCGACTCCTTGCCCTCGCCTATATCGTCCTGCGGTCATCAACCTCGTTGAAAGGGACCACCGGCCTCCGGGTCGTGCCCGCAAAAAACCCTTGCATTTCCAGTCGACTGGAAGGCCTATATTCTGCGGGAACGGTGAGAAGTCCCTCCTGAGGAGGCAACCCATGCGGATCGGTGAGCTGGCCAAGGAATGTGGCGTCAATCCCAAGACCATCCGGTACTACGAGGCGTTTGGCCTCCTGCCTAAAGCGGCGCGGGTACCCTCGGGACACCGGACCTCCTCGGAGCGGGACCTCCAGCGCCTCCGATTCATCCGCCGGGCCAAGCAGATCGGCCTCCCCCTGGCGAGCATCCGGCAGATCACGGCCTATGCGGACACCGGAAGCTGCCAGCATCTGCGCCCCCGCCTCAAGGAACTGATCGCCGCGCAGCTCGCCGAGATCGAAACCCGGATAAAGGACCTCCGGGTCCTGCAGCGGGAACTCCAGGGACACTATGCATCATTGTGCCGGCCTCAGGCACCGGCGCGAAGCGGCGCAGGCTGCTCGTGCCTGGATGGGCCAGCCCAGAAGACCGCCACAGATTGCCGTGTAATCTTGGGGCCCCTGGCGGTTCAAGCGCACTGACCGCCCTGCCGCCAACGCCCGACACCTTCCCTCACCATGAGGGATGCTGGGCCCGCGCCAGCCCCGGGGTGAGATTCCGTTCGCCATTCCCGTCGGCCCGCACCAAGAACAGGCCCATGCGACCATCCCTATGGGATTCAAAGATCACCGACGCGCCGTCGGGAGACCAGGACGGGTGCTTGTCGTCCATGCCGTTGTCGGTGAGCCGGCGCAAACGGCGGCCGTTGGCCAGCATCGTCAGGACTTCGAACGTCTGGCCGGGGCCGCGATTGGACTCGAACAGGATCCGGCTCCCGTCCGGCGACCAGTAGGGATGCCCATCCCACGCCGGGTGATCGGTGAGGCGGCGGACCCTTCCGCCGCCGGCGTCCATCACGTAGATCTCGCGGTTCCCGTCCCGGTCCGAGGAGAAGGCAATCCGTCCTCCATCGGGTGACCAAGCCGGGTCCCCATCGTTGAAGCGGCCGTCGGTCAAGTAACGCATCCCACCGCTCTCCACATCCAGGAGGGCGATGGCAATGTTGCGGACCCCGGGCGGAACCGTCTCGATGAGCAGCCTCCGCCCGTCGGCGGACCACGACCGGGGATAGTCCCACACGGCATTCTCGGTCAGGCGGCGACGGCCACCGCCGTCGGCATTCACAAGATATATTTCCGCTTCGGCGCCGATTCCCGAGACGTAAGCGATGCGGCGCCCGTCCGGTCGTGCACCCCGGCCTCCGTCAGCCGCCGGAGACCCTTGCCTGCCGGATCCACCCAGTAGAGGTCTCCGTTGCCAGTCGCGGGCGAGGCCAACACCAACCCATTCCCTTTGGGCGACCAGCCCGCCTCCTCCACGGGAAATCCCGGGAGCGGGCGGCGCAGGCCGGAACCGTCCGCCTCGATGATGGCAAGTTCCCCTCGCCCCTCGACCTCCGAGACAAAGCCAATGGGGGGAAGGCGGATCCCGCTTGCGGCCGACGCCATCCCCTGCGTGCTCAGCGGGAAGCTCAGGATGTAAAAGAGAACGAGGATAAAGAGGCCCGCGGCGCCTGCCGGGGCGACGGCAAGCCGCCGGGGCCCAGCCGCGTGCCCGCCCGGCGGCCACAGGCGCCGCGATACAGCCAGCGATCCGATGAATCCCGCCAGGAGGACCAGGAGCTGGGCCAGGAAAAGAGCGCGAGCATTCACGACGATGATCGTCACACCCGACGCGGGCAGGCCGCTCCAAAGGGCCCGGAGGCTCTCGCCCACGCCGCCCCCCTGCTGCACGAAGTGATCCAGGTTATGCGCCAGGAACATGGCCCACACCAGGGGAACCAGGACATAGGCGAGATCCGGCACCCACCAGGGCCCGCGATCGCCGGGATTCCCTGCCGGGGTTGCCAGACGGCACATCAGGGCGTAGGCGCCAAAGGGAAACAGCACGCTGGTCGTGAGGAACGCCAGAGTGTATCGGGGAAAACTCTGCAGCCAGCCCTCCGCGAACCCGAACATCACGAGGATCTGGAACAGGGAGACGCCGTAGAGCGCCAGGATCACGGCCGCCTCATCCGTGCGCCGTACCCGGCTCGAGACGAGTGTCTGCCCTGGCCAGGTGAGGTCCAGGCGGAATCCCGCTCCGCGGGGCCAGCGCGCGCACTCCAGGCAGTAGTGGCAGTGAACGTTCCGGTCCATCTGGTATGGCTGCTCCAGCAAAGGACAGGGCTCCGGCCGACCCCCGCTCGGACGCGAAACCCGCGTCCCGGATTCCGCTCTTCCAGGCCGCGCCGCGAGCCGCCACGGGCTGAGCATCCCAAAGAGGCCCAGCATCCCGCTGATGGGACAGAGATACCGGCAGAATGCCCGCCGCTCGAAGACGAGGGCGGCCGCCACGGCCACCAGCGTGAACGCCAGGAGGAACAGGGCTGTTCCCCTCGCGCTCATGGCGATGTCCCAGTAGGTGAATGCCCAGGTGATGGCGAGGAATGCCAGGATCTGGAGCCAGGCATTCCGGAGCACCCGGGGCAGGCGGCGGCGTAAACCAGCAAACCGTTGGACCCAATCCCCGACGGCCGCGGGCGGGCAGGCCAGACACCAGATCCGGCCGCCCAGAAGGGTGAGGAGCGCCAGGGCAGGCCACCACAGGCTCCAGGTGAAGCTGGCGGCGAGACTTCCGCCGCGTGACGGAGGGACCGCGAGACCCACGACGATCAGGAGGATGAACAGGAGGAGGGCGGGAATCTGGAGGAGGAGCGGGAAGCCGCGCCACAGCAAGAGCCGGCCGATCCATGGAACGCAGAGGAGGTCTAATCCCCTGCGTGTGGTCGGCCGGTCAGGGATCCTCGGCCGGCGGATAGCAAGAACAATGAGGCAGACGAGGGCGGCACCCGCGAAGGCCAGGCCCATCCGGTAGCGCGCCAGCTCGTCTACCGCCGTGCCGGGCAGAGGAACGATCTGGCCCCCGTGGGTGCCCCCTGCCCAGGCGATCGCCGGGAAAACAGCCGCGACCGCCGCCTCGGCCAGCAAAAAACGGAACAATACCATTGCTGGCCCCGGGTCTTGATCTACTTGCAGCACCCACCGCCACCGGATGCGCCCAGCCCTCGCCGGGTGCGGGCCAGCGCCCGCTTGAAGCGGTATTTCTCCGCGTGCTTCTCGGAGCAGAAGCGGCGACGCCCGAGTTTCACCGGATCCTCCGGCAAGGGTCCCCGACAGAAGGCGCATCGCTTCGCGCCAAACCACCAGCCCAAAGCCATTGCTCCTCCTTCCGACCCCCACCGCCTCTCAGGCGCGGGATGTCGTGGCTGCCGTGGCTCGCCCTTCGTCGAGCTGCGCCAAAACGTCGCGCAGGGCCTTCCGTTTTTCCTGACGCAGCCGACGGTACTCCTTCTCCGGGACCCGCCCCGGCTCATGCCCCGCCTCCAGTTCGGCCAGGGCTGCGACCAGCTCCACCTTGCGGAGCGCGAGCTCCGTCGGCCCGGGGGGGACCGCGGGCCGCGTGGCGACGGCGCCCACGCTGGGCGGGGTTGCAGGCGCATGGCTGGGTGCCCGCAGCACCACCCGACGCCGCCGCACGATGCGATACGTGACACCCGCCAGGATAAGCACACCCACCGAGGC